>URWP01000039.1 GCA_900551645.1 uncultured Bacteroides sp. | reverse complement strand
TCCCAATTCGGTTTCTCCTTCTTTCAATACAACCCAGTCGCCTGTTTCTACGGCAGCGGCATTACGTGCACGTTCTTTTTGTTTCTGCATTTCGGCTTCGAAACCTTTCACGTCGGCTGTCAGGCCATTTTCGCGCAGAATCAGTTCGGTCAGGTCGAACGGGAATCCGAAGGTGTCATACAGCGTAAAGGCATCTACACCGCTGATTTCTGTCTTGCCGGCAGCCTTGGTTTCGTTCATGGTTTTTTCGAGCAGACGGATACCGGTTTCCAGTGTACGGAGGAATGATTCTTCTTCTTCCTTCATTACTTTTTCAATCAGAGCCTGCTGGGCTTTCAGTTCGGGGTAAGCACCTCCCATATTTTCAATCAATACCGGAACCAGTTTGTACATGAAGGCTTGCTTCTGTCCGAGGAATGTATAAGCATAACGGACTGCACGGCGCAGGATACGGCGGGTAACGTAACCGGCCTTGGCATTGGAAGGCAACTGACCGTCAGTGATAGAAAAAGCAATGGTACGGATGTGATCGGCAACGACACGCATGGCTACGTCTACCTTTTCGTCATCACCATACTTCTTGCCAGACAGGTCGCCGATCACTTTGATGATTGGCTGGAATACGTCAGTGTCATAATTGGAAGTCTTGCCCTGCAGGGTGCGTACCAGGCGTTCAAATCCCATACCGGTATCAATAACTCTTGCAGGAAGTGGCTCCAGGCTTCCGTCAGCTTTGCGGTTATATTGCATGAATACGAGGTTCCAGATTTCAATGACCTGCGGATGATCTTTGTTTACCAGTTCGCGTCCCGGAACGGCAGCCTTTTCTTCTTCTGAACGGGAGTCGATGTGGATTTCAGAGCAAGGACCGCAAGGGCCTGTATCACCCATTTCCCAGAAATTGTCATGCTTGTTTCCGTTGATGATATGATCTTCCGGGAAGAACTGTCCCCAATAGCCTGCAGCTTCGTCGTCGCGTGAAATTCCTTCGTTCGGACTACCTTCGAATACAGTGACATACAAATCTTTCGGATCAAGCTTCAATACGCTTACCAGATATTCGTATGCCCAGCTGATAGCTTCTTTCTTGAAGTAGTCGCCGAATGACCAGTTACCCAGCATTTCGAACATGGTATGGTGGTATGTATCGTGACCTACTTCTTCCAGGTCATTATGCTTTCCACTGACGCGCAGACATTTTTGCGAGTCGGTTACACGTTTGTATTTGGCAGGATGGTTACCCAGGATAATATCCTTAAACTGGTTCATACCTGCATTAGTAAACATCAGGGTCGGGTCGTCTTTGATGACCATTGGTGCAGAAGGCACAATCTGATGTCCTTTCGACTCAAAGAATTTGACGAATGAGTCGCGGATTTCATTTGCTGTCAACATACTTCTTATAATGTCTTGTAGTTAATATTCTGAAAATTGATTTGCAAAGATAATCTGTTTTATTATTTTTGTCCGTATGTTTGGCTCAAAAACTTGGTGTTTTGTGCCTTAAAAAAATCCAAATCAGGTTTGAATGCGTAAAGTTTATTACATTTATAATCCGAAAACGCGTACGTACGACCGGATTTATC
Organism: uncultured Bacteroides sp.; assembly: GCA_900551645.1. GTDB lineage: Bacteria > Bacteroidota > Bacteroidia > Bacteroidales > Bacteroidaceae > Phocaeicola. Next base: position 13,516 of record URWP01000039.1, on the reverse strand, counting down.
CGACGATGCGTCAGCGGGTTTTGAGTTACCTGCGCCGCTTGTTTGTGGGGATGGGGCTGGGAGCAGGTAGCTTTATTTTGCTGTTGTGGGTTTTCGGTTCTCCGTCGGAGAAAAACCTGAGAGTGGAAAATTCGCGTTTGTTGTCTCATTATCAGATTCTTTCCTCACGCTTGGATGAGGCTCAAGATGTGATGTTACGTTTGCAGCAGCGTGATGACAATCTGTATCGGGTCATGATGCAAGCCGACCCAGTACCTGAAGAATTGCGCTCGGCCAGTTACCGGCGTACCAATCGTTATGAGGAACTTCAAGATTTGGCCAGTGCCGACTTGGTCATCAATACTACCCAACAGATGGACCGCCTGTCACGTGAAATTTATATCCAGTCAAAATCTTTTGATGAGGTAGTAGAACTTTGTAAAAAGCACGATGATATGTTAGCCAGTATTCCAGCCATTCAGCCGGTGTCCAACAAGAATCTGAAACAGACGGCTTCAGGGTATGGTACCCGTATCGATCCTATTTACAAGACAGTGAAATTCCATGCCGGAATGGATTTTTCGGCCAATGTAGGGACACCTGTCTATGTTACAGGAAACGGAAAGGTGGTAAAGGCCGGTTGGGAGGGACTTTATGGAAACTGTATTGAAATTGACCATGGCTTTGGTTATGTTACCAAATATGCTCATTTGAGTAAAATTAAAGTGAAAGTGGGGCAGCAGGTGATGAGAGGAGAGATAATCGGTGAAGTGGGCAGTACAGGAAAGAGTACCGGTCCGCACTTGCATTATGAGGTACATGTGAAGGGGCAGATTGTGAATCCGGTCAACTATTATTTTATGGATTTGAGTGCCGACGATTATGATAAGATGGTGGAAATTGCGGCTAACCATGGTAAGGTGTTCGATTAATCTTGTAGGTAGTTATGGCATTGAAAGCAGATAAAGAACTTAAATTATATTATTCCATCAGCGAGGTAGCAAAAATGTTTGGAGTAAACGAGTCGTTGCTTCGGTATTGGGAAAAAGAGTTTCCAATGATTGCTCCTAAAAAGGCCGGAGGAAATATACGTCAATACCGGAAGGAGGATATTGAGAATATCCGGCTGGTGTATCATCTGGTGAAAGAGAAGGGAATGACGTTGGCCGGTGCCAAGCAACGCCTGAAGATGAATAAGGAAACTGCCATGAATACAGCTGAAATCCTGGAACGTCTGAAAGAGATAAAAAAAGAGCTCCTTAGCATGCGTAAGGAGCTCGATTATTTGACTTGATAGCTTTTCAGTCTGTCAGTTGTCCGTCGAAATTCTCGATACGGGTTACCCGCTTGATGTTTTCTACTTTTTTCAGATTTTTGCAGATGGTGTTTACATCGTCCACATCGTGTACAAAAAGCTGGATTCTTCCTTCAAAGATGCCATCATTTGACTCTATATACAGCTTGTGGATATTTACGTTCAGTTGCTGAGAAATAATCTGGGTTACCTGATTCAGTACGCCGATAGCGTCAATACCCTTTATATATACGTTTACCGGAAAGTTCAAAGCTTTACCGATTTCCCATTGTACAGCTAGCAGACGGTTCCCGAAACTGGTTTTCAGTTGTGAAGCTATCGGACATTGACGTTTATGGATAATAATCCGGTTGTTGTCATCGATATATCCCAATACGTCATCACCTGGAATCGGTTTGCAGCAGTCGGCTATGATATAGTTCTTCTGAATGGCATCCGGAGTCAGCTTGATGATTTTCTTCTTGTCTATTTCCAGTTGGGCCGGTTTTTCTTCTGCCTGCTTTTCGGTTGTTGTTCCGTTCGTCTTGTTTTTGTTGCCACCTCCAAAGGCGAAAGAAATGTATTTTTTCCAGTTGTTTTGAGTGGGTTTTTCTTTCAGTTCATTAACCTCGTTGTTACCCAACAGGATAATCTTTTTACCGATTTTCAGTGTCAGTTCATCTATATCTTTTACACTGTGCATGGTGCATAGTTTCGAGATATTGGTCTCGTTCCATTCCAGGCCTTCTTTCTTGAAGAAGTCATGTAGCATGTCTTCTCCCTGCATTTGCATTTCTTTGTTTTCCCGCTTCAAAATGGCCAGAATCTTGGCTTTGGCTTTGGCTGTAGTAGCAAAGTTAATCCATGAAGGTTGTACTTTCTGTGATTTGGAAGTCAGAATCTCTACTTGGTCTCCACTTTGCAGCTTGTGGCTTAACGGAACCAGTTTGTGGTTGACTTTAGCTCCGATACAGTGGCTTCCCAAGAAGGTATGGATAGAAAAAGCGAAATCAAGTGCCGTACTGTTTTGAGGCATAGTCTTGATTTCACCTTTTGGAGTGAATACAAAGATTTCTGAAGCAAACAGATTCAGTTTGATGGTGTCTAGAAAATCCAAAGCATCCGGTTGTGGGTCATCCAGAATTTCTTTGATAGTCTTTAGCCATTTGGTCAGTTCGCCTTCATCTTCGCTACCTCCTCCTTCTTTGTATTTCCAGTGGGCAGCAAAACCTTGTTCGGCCACGTCATTCATACGTTCGCTACGTATCTGTACTTCAATCCATTGCCCTTTGTTACTCATCAGAGTGACGTGCAGTGCCTGATATCCGTTGGCTTTCGGATGGCTTACCCAGTCGCGCAGACGGTCCGGGTGGGGCTTGTAGATTTTTGAGATGGATACATAAATGTTGAAACAGTCGTTCAACTCTTCCTCCTCAGAACGTGGAGTGAAGATGATTCGGACAGCCAATATGTCGTATATTTCTTCGAAAGTGATATGCTTGGCCTGCATCTTGTTCCAAATGGAATAAGGTGACTTGATGCGTGCCAGAATCCGGTAGGGGATTCCCATTTTGTCCAGTTGTGCACGGATGGGAGCTGTGAATTCTTCAAACAATGTGTCGCGCTCAGCCTGTGTAGCTTTCAGTTTTTCTTCTATCTGTTGATAGGTTTCAGGATGTTCGTACTTGAAGCTCAAGTCTTCCAACTCAGTCTTGATACGGTTAAGGCCTAGTCGGTTGGCTAGCGGAGCATAGATGTATAGAGTTTCTCCCGCAATTTTGTATTGCTTGCTTGGCAGCATGGAGCCTAAGGTACGCATGTTATGCAGGCGGTCGGCAATCTTGATTAGAATGACGCGGATGTCATCATTCATAGTCAGCAGCAGTTTCTTGAAGTTTTCGGCTTGGGCAGAAGCACGGTCGCCAAAGATACCTCCGGAAATTTTGGTTAATCCGTCTACAATTTGAGCGATTTTCGGGCCGAACAGATTTTCAATGTCTTCTACAGTATAGTCTGTATCCTCAACGACATCATGCAGTAGAGCTGCGCAGATGGAAGTAGAGCCCAATCCGATTTCTACGCATGCGATGCGGGCTACAGCCAGAGGGTGCAGGATATAAGGTTCACCCGAACGGCGTCTTACCCCTTTGTGTGCCTGCTTGGCAAAGTTGAATGCTTTGGTTATGATTTCTACTTTCTTCCGATGTCTACTTTCCAGGTATCTGTCAAGCAGCTCATTAAAGGCCGCATTGATTTGTTTTTCATCGTTTTGTTCTTGCATTAATGTGTCATCCGTCATAGTGCTTTCTCTCCATTCTATCAATAATGCAAAAATAAAGAAAATAAATAATTATGCAAGTGTTTCATGAAGACAATCGGAAACACTTGCATAATTTTCTTATTCTATCGGACTCTGAGGGATTTCCCGGCCCGGATATTGTTTCCTCTAAGGCCGTTTAATCGGCGTAACTGACTTACACTGACACCGTATTTGGCCGCTATACCTCCCAATGTATCCCCTTGACGGATGCGGTGGTAAACGGCCTTTCCGCTTTTACTCTTTGTGGAGGATGTGCTTTGTGTCTCTGCTTTTACTGTAGTACGGCGTGTCTGGTAAATTTCCGGTTTATAGTTGTAAATAGAATCTTCGTTTTCAAGGAATTTGCTGATAATACTGTTTGGCAGACGAAGTGCGTAAGGTTCTGTGCTGAGCGGAATGATATCTTTTTTGAATTCCGGGTTCAATGACCGAAGTTCATCTATATTGATTTTGCAGACATCGGCTACCTGGTTCAAGTTCAGATTTCGGGTGATATGGATGGTATCGGTACCTTCAGGTAATCGCATCTCCAATGGGCTGATATTATGCTCACAGTAATAGTTCATGATATAATTGGCAGCAATGAAGGCGGGGACATATCCTCGGGTCTCACTAGGCAGGTAATTATAGATTTTCCAGAAGTCGGTCTCTCCTCCTGCACGTCGGATAGCTTTGTTGATGGTGCCAGGCCCGCAGTTATAGGCTGCCAGGACAAGATTCCAGTCGTGATAGATTTCATACAGATCTTTCAGATAGCGGGCAGCTGCATAGGTCGATTTGATGGGATCTCTTCGTTCGTCGACCAGGCTGTTGACTGTTAATCCGTAAAGTTGTCCGGTACGTAGCATGAATTGCCAAAGTCCAACAGCTCCCTGGCGTGAAGTCGCTATCGGATTTAATGCTGATTCAATAACAGGAAGGTATTTCAGTTCCAGCGGAAGATCATTCAAGTCGAGTGCTTCTTCAAAGATAGGCATATAGAAATTGTTGGCGCTCAACATAAATGCCACTTTCTGGCGTAAGCGAATGGCATACATGTCGATAAATTTCCGTACAATATCATTGTAAGGCATTTCGATAATGGCTGGAATACGTTGTAACCGGGCGATGTATGCAGAATCGCTTACTTCTGGATTATCCTGTGTCATGACACAGTTTTCAGCAGGATTGATATAATGTTTGGAAATCCAGTCCAGGTACAAACTGTCTGTTTCCGAAAGCATACCTGCCGGAAGATCTATGATTTCTTCTTCTCCTGTTTCTGTACGTACAGTAATGCTTTTTTCGTTTTGCTGTGCACAAAGTGTAGAAGCACTGATAAATGTCAGAAGGCTGATGACTAGTTTTTTCATGGTCTTTAAAATTTGATACTACACCGTATCCCGATAGCTTCGGGATAGCCACGATGTACACCGTTAAATACTGCAGGTTCGAATGACATACTTAAATCTTTGGAAATATCGAAATCGGATAATTCGGCATCTACATAAGCATCGATGACTGAAAGCAGGTATACACCAATGAAGACGAAAACACTCAAGTCTCGTTGACGGCGATAGAAGTCTTTTTTATTCTTGAATGTTTCTTGATACCATTCCAAGTTTTTCTGTACATCTTCAACAGTTAAACCAGGTGATAGAAAATCCAGATAACTGTTCTGATTCGGGTTGTCACTCATGATATCCTGATAGGCTTGTGAATAGTCTTTATACATCTGGGTGTTCCAAGTCAGGGCGTATGCACATCCTACAAATCCTCCATAAATGATAGGAAGTTTCCAATATTTACGGTTATAGATTTGTCCGGCTCCAGGAAGTACCATTGCCAGCCAGACAGATTTATTGGAATTAGGTATCCAACGTTTTCTGGAGACTTCCATGGCTGCTTTCTGTTGAATGGAGTCATTCTTATGGGCCAGTAAAGCAGTATCAACCGGTGCTTCCATTGAACGGATGATGGCATCGCGGTTGATATCAATACTGTCCATTAACGCCAGACTATCGGCAATATGCTGCTGGCGGATAGAATCTGCATCTAGCAAACCTGCCCGATGTTTTCGCGCTCTTTGTGCGGATACATCGGTATGGCCACATAAGATGACACTGAGAGCCAGAAACAAATATAAAATGTATGTATATTTATGCTGTTTCAACGTTGTCCTTTATTTATTCGGTTGATTTCAAGGAATCCAGAATCTCCATGATACGTTCCAGATCTGTTTCGTTATCGAAAGGAATACTGATTTTCCCTTTTCCTTTCGGACTGCATGACAATTGTACTTTCGCTCCGAAAAAGTTACACAAGTGATCTTGCAATAATGTGTATTCTTCGGAAAGCTTACAGCCTTTGGGAGAAATCTTTTTTCCTCCTGATTCGATTGCTTCACCTGCCGAAAGCGATTTGACTATTTCTTCTACTTTTCTGACAGAATATCCTTGTGTAATGATTTCATTGAAGATTCGAATCTGAGTTTTCGGGTCTTCCAATGCCAGCAGGGCTCTAGCATGCCCCATGTCGATTTCCTTGTTTTTCAAAGCCATCTGGATGGGAGCCGGCAACTTCAACAGACGGATATAGTTGGCAATGGTAGCTCGTTTTTTACCTACCCGTTCACTCAGACGTTCTTGGGTTAAGTCATATTGTTCAATCAGATGCTGGTAAGCCAATGCAATCTCCAGTGAGTTAAGGTCTTCTCGCTGGATGTTTTCTATCAGAGCCATTTCCATGACGTGCTCATCGTTGGCTGTGCGTATATAGGCCGGGATGCTTTGCAGTCCTGCCAGGATGGAGGCTCTGTAACGGCGTTCTCCGGCAATGATCTGATAGGAGTCTTCGCTCATCTGCCGCAGAGTAATCGGTTGGATAATCCCGATTTCTGCGATGGAATCTGCCAGTTCCTGTAAGGCGATGGGATCAAATTCACGGCGGGGCTGATTCGGGTTGACCGAAATTTTGCTCAGCTCTATCTCGTTGATAGAAGAAGAACCTGACGTCTTGACCTCATCGTTGGATATCAGTGCGTCAAGCCCTCGGCCTAATGCAAATTTTTTCTGTACTGCCATATTTGTTCTTTATATTTCAAGCAAATACTGGGAATTCCAAGGCTTTTCCCGACTACGGGAAAGTGTATAGGAAATTCTCTGTATGGCTTTTATTTATTCTTATTAATAATTTCGTTGGCCAATGCCAGATGATTTTTGGCTCCGGTAGATTCCGCATCGTACAAGATAGCAGGTATACCGTGGCTCGGAGCTTCGCTCAGTTTTACATTCCGTTGAATGATGGTCTTGAATACCAGTTCCTGGAAATGCCGTTTCACCTCGTCATAAATCTGGTTGGCCAGACGGAGTCGGGAGTCGAACATGGTCAGCAGGAAGCCTTCTATTTCCAGTGACGGGTTCAGCTTCGTTTTGATGATTTTGATTGTGTTCAGCAGTTTGCTGATTCCTTCCAGTGCAAAATATTCGCATTGAACAGGAATAATGACTGAATCGGCTGCGGTCAGGGCATTGATGGTAATCAGCCCTAATGAAGGTGAGCAGTCTATCAGGATGTAATCATATTCGCTTTTGATGGATTCTAGCGCCTGTCTTAATATTTTCTCACGGTTCTCCAGATTCAGCATTTCTATTTCTGCACCTACTAGGTCTATGTGAGAAGGAATGATGTCTAGTCCGTCAATATCGGTTGTATAAATGGCTTCCCGGATATCAGCCTGTTTAATCAGACATTCATATACAGAGCTGTCAATATCTTTCAGGTCCACTCCCAGGCCCGATGAAGCATTTGCTTGGGGGTCAGCGTCTATTACCAGTACTTTCTTCTCGAGAGTTGCTAAGGATGCAGCCAAGTTAATAGTTGTTGTCGTTTTACCTACGCCACCTTTTTGGTTGGCTAAAGCAATAATTTTTCCCATATTCATCAGTTTATTCAACGTGCGAAGTAACGAATAATCGGTGACAGTACCTATTAAAAAACGGCTACTTTTTTCAAAGTGTTGATAACTTACCGCTTTTGTTAATAACTTCGGCAGCGCAAAGATACATAAATCTCCTAAATATTGGGAATGCTTTGATAAGATTAAGATTTGTAAACGGATTGTCACGGTCTTTTCTTTGCCGTATCAGCGGAAAGGTTGTACCTTTGTCACTGTAAAAATGAAAGAAACATGATTGAAACAAGTAGACCTTTATTGCTGTTATCGAATGATGACGGCTTTCAAGCAAAAGGAATTCAATGTCTTATAGAAACTTTACGGCCGATAGCCGATTTGATTGTGGTTGCGCCTGACGGGCCTCGTTCCGGAAGTTCCGCAGCTATTACTTCTGTCTGTCCTATTCAAGTAAAATGCCTGTCAAACTCAGATGGCTTAAAGCTGTACTGTTGCAGCGGAACACCGACAGATTGTGTCAAGATAGCCTTGCATGCTTTTGTGCCTAGATTGCCGGATATGGTGATAGGGGGAATCAATCACGGTGATAATTCTTCGGTAAATGTTCATTACTCCGGTACGATGGGAGTGGTTATCGAAGGATGCCTGAAAGGAATCCCTTCGGTAGGTTTTTCGTTGTGTAATCATGATGCTGATGCTGATTTTCAACCTACTTATCCTTATATACGCCGGATTGTTGAGGAGGTATTGGAGAATGGATTGCCGAAAGGGACCTGCTTGAATGTAAATTTCCCAGATACACCGAATCTGAAGGGTGTGCGTGTCTGTCGGCAGACCGATGGGGTATGGATTCAGGAATATGTACCTTGTAATCATCCGCGTGGGGGAAGTTATTTCTGGTTGACAGGTGCATATCAGAATGATGAACCGGGAGCAACAGATACAGATCATTGGGCGCTTGACCATGGTTATGTGGCTATAACACCGACTAAAATTGATGTGACGGATTATGAATTGAAGAAGCAGATAGAATCCTGGAATTTGCACGTATGAAATATTATCTGATTGTGGGAGAGGCTTCGGGAGACTTGCATGCTTCCAATTTGATGAAAGCGCTGAAAGAAGTGGATGCTTCGGCTGAATTCCGCTTTGTCGGAGGTGACCTGATGGCAGCGGTAGGAGGAACCTGTGTCAAATCGTATAAAGATATGGCATACATGGGGTTCATTCCGGTATTGCTGCATCTGCGTACTATTTTCCGTAACATGGATTATTGTAAGGATGACATTGTATCCTGGAATCCGGATGTTCTGATTCTGGTAGACTATCCGGGATTCAATCTGAAGATTGCCGAATATATCCGGGCACATACTTGTATTCCTATTTATTATTATATATCTCCAAAAATCTGGGCTTGGAAGGAATACCGCATTAAAAATATCAAACGAGATGTAGATGAACTGTTTTCTATTCTTCCGTTCGAAGTTGATTTTTATCGGAAACATCAGTACCCTATACATTATGTAGGAAATCCCTGTGTAGATGCAGTCTCAGCTTTTCTCAACTCTCAGAACGTTGACTCGCAGGAATTTATACGTAAACATAAATTGACGGGTAAACCTATTGTTGCTTTGTTGGCCGGTAGTCGCAAGCAAGAAATCAAGGATAATTTGACTCGTATGATTGCAGCTTCGAAAGATTTTCCTGACTATCAGTTTGTAGTAGCGGGTGCACCGGGTATCGAGCCGGATTTTTATCGGAATTATATGGATGAACATACGCAAATTGTGTTCGGTGAGACTTATTCGTTGCTTCAACATGCTACGGCTGCTTTGGTAACTTCGGGTACTGCTACGTTGGAGACAGCCTTGTTCCGGGTGCCTCAGGTGGTCTGTTATTATACGGCAGCCGGGAAACTGGTTTCTTTCCTGCGCAAGCATATTCTGAAAGTAAAATACATTTCTTTGGTTAATTTGATTGCCGGAAAAGAAGTCGTGACAGAGTTGGTCGCAGATGGCATGACGGTTCCTAATATTGAAAAGGAACTGAGAGCTATTCTTCCTTCTGGTGGGCAGCGTATGCGGATGCTGGAAGATTATGATAGGTTGATTGCTATACTGGGGGCTCCTGGTGCTTCCGGTCGGGCTGCAGAGCAAATAGTGCAACTGTTGAGAGAACGGAAATAGTGAAAGATGCAACAATCCCCTTTGCTGATTGGATAAGCAAAGGGGATTGTTACGTTTATAATATCCTCGAAACGAGGTTTGTGCTTTTAAACGAGACTGATGAAATATAAGTAGCAGACTGCTGCCGGAATAGCCAAAATACTGCTGTCGAACCGGTCTAGCATACCTCCGTGTCCGGGTAGGATATTGCCAGAGTCTTTGATTCCCAGGGTACGCTTTAATAGAGACTCAGTCAGGTCGCCCCATGTTCCGAATACTACTATTACCAAGCCCAATCCTAACCATTCTATTGTACTTAGAAATGGGAAATAAAGTGAGAGTACATAGGCTGCTATCATGCTGAATACTGCTCCACCGATAGAACCCTCCCATGATTTTTTGGGTGAGATACGTTCAAATAATCTGTGTTTACCGAACAGCATTCCCGTGCAATAGGCTCCCGTATCGTTTACCCAGTTGAATATGAAGATAGAGAGCGGAAGAATCGGATTGTATTGGGATATGCTGCTCGTCGCATCGCTGTGATAGGCTAATACATTCAATAAAGAAAAAGAAAGTGCAATGTATATCTGGCTCATCAGGCTGTAAGCCCAGTTATTGACCGGATTTGGTTGCTTCTTGTACAGCTCACTGATTAACAGGTAGATAACTAGTAACAGATAAGGGATAAAGATTTCATTGCTACCAGGTGCTACACCGATGTAGCCGAAACACAGAAAAAGGAAAACACCTGCCAATGCTGAAATGGTCCGGTTCATCTGTACGCTGCCGGTCCGGTTTACAATGGTTCCGAATTCGTAGATACTCATCGCTGTAATGAGAGCAAAAAGAATGGTGAATGGAATAGGGCCGGTTAGGATGCAGCCTACAAGACAGGCTACGAAGATTATTCCGGTAATACTTCGCTGGATAAGATTGCTTTTCACGATATGATTATTTTGGGGTTATACTTATGAATCTATAAAAACTATAAGTCTGTCATATCCTATACTTATAGTTAGGATATGACAGACTTATCGGTTAGAAATTAGGCTTTTGGAGCCTCGGATGTTGTCTCGGTCTCTGGAAGAGCTGGCTGTACTGTTACAGTGCCTTCGGCTGGATTGCTTGAGTTCTGTGTGGTTTCCGGAGCTTCGATTGCCATGATTTCTTCCGAGCGGGAAGTCCACGGACGTTTTCCGAAAATCTTTTCTACATCTTCTGCAAAGATGACTTCTCTTTCAATCAGCAATTGAGCCAATTGGTTATGCCCTTCTTTGTGTTCTTCCAGCAGAGCCTTGGCACGGGCGTATTGCTCGTTAATCATATTCTGAACCTCTTGGTCTATCAATTCAGCTGTATGTTCGCTATAAGGTTTGCTGAAACTATAATCATCGTTGCTGTAATAGCACAGATTCGGCATCTTGTCACTCATACCGGCATAGGCTATCATACCGTATGCCTGCTTGGTAACTTTTTCCAGGTCGTTCATGGCACCGGTAGAGATGTGTCCGATAAAGACCTCCTCGGCTGCACGTCCTCCCAAAGTAGCACACATTTCATCCAGCATCTGTTCCTTGGTCGTAATCTGGCGCTCTTCTGGCAGATACCATGCGGCGCCTAATGCCCGTCCGCGTGGAACGATAGTTACTTTAATCAGTGGGTTGGCATGTTCCAGGAACCAAGAAATAGTAGCATGTCCGGCTTCGTGTAAGGCAATAGCTTTCTTTTCGGCCATAGTCATGACTTTGGTCTTTTTCTCCAATCCACCTACAATACGGTCGATAGCTGCCAGAAAATCATCTTTGTCTACAGCATTTTTCTGATGGCGGGCTGCTATCAGAGCGGCTTCATTACAAACATTCGCAATGTCAGCTCCACTGAAGCCTGGAGTCTGGCGTGCCAGCAGGTCTACATCAACACTTGGGTCCAGTTTCAGTGGTTTCAGATGAACACCGAACACTTCCTTCCGTTCATTCAGATCGGGTAGGTCAACGTAAATCTGGCGATCGAAACGGCCGGCGCGCAGCAGAGCTTTGTCCAAAATATCTACACGGTTAGTTGCAGCCAGGATGATGATACCGCTGTTTGAGCCGAAACCATCCATTTCTGTCAGCAACTGGTTCAAGGTATTTTCCCGTTCATCGTTTCCGCCCATACTTGGATTTTTCCCACGGGCACGTCCTACAGCATCAATTTCATCGATGAAGATGATACAAGGCGATTTTTCTTTGGCTTGACGGAACCGGTCACGTACACGGGAAGCACCTACACCGACAAACATTTCTACGAAATCGGAACCTGAAATTGAGAAGAACGGTACATCAGCTTCACCGGCTACAGCCTTGGCCAACAGAGTTTTACCGGTTCCCGGAGGGCCTACTAACAGAGCTCCTTTAGGAATCTTACCACCCAGTTCGGTATATTTTTGAGGTTGTTTGAGGAAATCTACAATTTCTTGTACTTCCTGTTTGGCCGCTTCTTGTCCCGCTACATCCTTGAAGGTGATTCGGTTGGCCCCTTTTTCAAACAGTTGTGCTTTGCTCTTTCCTACACTGAAGACGTTACCGCCTCCGCCGGGACCTCCACCACCGCCCATGCGTCGCATGGCAAAAATCCAGATACCGATAAGGAACAGGATGGGTACAACATTCCAGAAAATGAGTCCAAAATAGTCATTCTTTTTTTCGTAGCTGATTGAACCTGTAAAATTACCACTGTTCTGCTGTTCGTCCAGAAATTTGTCTAATGACTCCATGGAACCTACCTGGACATGTACAGACGGGCTACGTCCTACTTTACTCGCATCTTTTTTAAATACGTCGACAATGTTTTCAGGTTTGATGAACATTTCGACCGTATTATTGTCATATGCAATGATTTTGCTGGCATATCCTTTGTTCACCATTTCCTTAAATTCTGTATAAGTGACTTCTTTTGAAGCACTTCCTTCATCGCTGGAAAGCCAAAGGTAGGCAAAAACAATGGCAATGACTACGTATAGCCACGTTAGACTGAAACGTGGTACGTTCATTTTAGGCTTATTGTTGTTTTCACTCATAGTTGTTTTTCATTCAATGTTTTGTCAATCTAAATCAGGAATGTGGGTTAATTGTGCGTCTGCCCACAGATGTTCCAGATTATAGAATTCTCTTACTTCCGGAAGGAATACGTGTACCAGAATATCTCCATAGTCCATAGCTACCCATTGCGCATTTCTTAATCCATCGATGCCATATACCTTTTCACCGGCATGTTTACGGACATATTCTTTCACTGAATCTACGATGGCTAGCACTTGGCTGGGAGAGTTTCCCTGACAGATGATAAAATATTTACAGATTGTTTCTTCTATGCCGGTCAAATCGGCGATGACAATATTCTTACCTTTCTTTTCTTGGATACCTTCGGTTATTTTCTCAATCAAATTTTTTGTATCGCTCATTTTACTTTGTATTTCTTTAGTATTTGAATTTTATTTATATAACGTCTGACAAAGATACTTGGTTTTCCCAATATCACGAAAGAAAGTATATTATTTCTCATCCTTTTTGTATTTTTTTGAGTCCTTTCAGTGGATTTTTTAGGAGTTGGATGGCCGATTTGTGTTAAAAATAAGATTTTCTCAAAAAAAACGTCTGAAATGTTTGTGTGTAAGAAAAAAGTTGTACCTTTGCAGCGTCAAACAAAAAAGATGACAGCGTTCATGTGATTTTGGGCTATGGTGTAATGGTAACACAACAGATTCTGGTCCTGTTTTTCTTGGTTCGAATCCAGGTAGCCCAACACATTCACAAGTAGAGGTCCTCACGGAGAGGAATCGAAATTAGTTTGGGCTATGGTGTAATGGTAACACAACAGATTCT
>URWP01000038.1 GCA_900551645.1 uncultured Bacteroides sp. | reverse complement strand
GGACGTCCGCTTTGAGCTGCTGGTTCCAGGATAGGCAAGAAATCTTTCAGGTTAGAAATCTTCTTGTCATAAATCAGGATATACGGATGTTCCATCACGCATTCCATCTTTTCAGTATCAGTTACAAAGTAAGCTGACAAGTAACCACGATCGAACTGCATACCTTCCACTACACCGATGGTAGTATCAGTACCTTTTGCTTCCTCGATGGTGATAACACCGTCCTTAGAAACTTTACGCATAGCGTCGGCAATCAATTTACCGATAACTGGATCATTGTTGGCAGATACAGTAGCTACCTGTTCAATCTTATCGTAGTTGTCGCCTACAGTTTCAGACTGAGACTTGATAGATTCAACAACTTTGGCAACGGCCTTGTCGATACCACGTTTCAAATCCATCGGATTTGCACCGGCCGTAACGTTCTTCAAACCTACGCCTACGATAGCCTGAGCCAGTACAGTAGCGGTTGTTGTACCATCGCCCGCATCGTCTCCAGTTTTTGAAGCAACTGACTTCACCAGCTGTGCACCGGTATTCTGGAAAGGGTCAGCCAGTTCCACTTCCTTAGCTACAGTCACACCGTCCTTTGTGATGTGAGGAGCACCGAATTTCTTTTCGATGATGACGTTACGTCCTTTCGGACCCAGAGTTACTTTAACGGCGTTAGCCAATTCGTCTACACCTTTTTTCAACTGATCGCGAGCGTCGATGTTGAAGAGAATATCTTTTGCCATAATACTTATTACCTTTCTATTTTATTTATGAATTCATTAAATGTTTATCCCAGAACTGCCAATACATCGCTCTGACGCATCATCAGATATTTCACGCCATCGTGTTCGATTTCAGTACCGGAATATTTTCCATACAATACAGTATCACCTACTTTCAAGACCATTTCTTCATCTTTTGTACCGTTACCAACAGCAACAACTTCACCTTGCAACGGTTTTTCTTTTGCTGTGTCAGGAATAATGATACCACCGATTGTTTTTTCTTCTGCAGGAGCCGGAAGAATCAGGACTCTGTCTGCTAATGGTTTAATGTTCATAGTTGTTATATTTTTCTTGTTACTATTCTAGTTATTTGCTTCTTGCAAGCGATAACTGTACTGCCAAAAGCGTGCCAAAGGCCAAGCACTGACAAACTGACAGAATGCCGAACAAAACTGACGGGAAACGCACCAAGATGTCAGTCCTTACCTTTATTCCATGCTACCTCATACCCTCTTTCCCGATAATAACTTCATACTTTTTCAAACCGGCTATTCCGACTTTATAAAATAAACGCACGAAATCCTTCAAACGAACGTTCGTCTGCAAGAAAATAAACGTTTGTTTCATTCCACACAAACGTTTATTTCAAGTGAAACGCCTAGACATTTTTCTCCATCTGTCCAGACGTATTCAGAGACTCCTTCCGACAAGCCATTTTTATCTTTTCCTGAAAAAAATTCCACCGATCGTTTGTTTATCCCAAAACAATTACTACCTTTGCAGTGTACTATTAAACTAATACACTAATAAACGAAATAAAACAGCCGTAACATGAACACAACATTAATTCGCATCGACAACCTGAGTTTTGGCTACCGAAAGAAAACTCCACTTTTCAGCCAATTTAATCTGGACATTCCTACCGGAGAAATCATTGGTCTGCTGGGAAAGAACGGAACCGGGAAATCCACCTTATTATATCTTATCTGCGGATTACTCCGACCGAACCAGGGCACCATCACCATGCAGGGAACCGATGTAAAAAAACGCCTGCCGCTCACACTTTCGGAAACTTATCTGGTACCCGAAGAATTCAACTTACCCAATGTCTCGATGAAACAGTTCGTCAAACTGAATGCCGGTTTCTATCCGAGATTCAGTCAGGAAATCTTATCTGCCTGCCTGCAAGACTTCGACCTGAACACAGACATCCATTTAGGAGAACTTTCCATGGGACAGAAGAAGAAGGCATACCTCTGTTTTGCCTTGGCCACCAATACAGCCCTGCTTCTGATGGACGAACCGACCAACGGACTGGACATTCCTTCAAAAAGCCAGTTCCGAAAAGCCATCGCTTCCGGCATGACCGACGAAAAGACCGTCATCGTATCGACCCATCAGGTGAAGGACATCGACCGCCTGCTGGACCATGTAATCATCATCGAAGGGACAGATATCCTGCTGAACCAACCTGTAAAGACCATCACCGAGAAACTCTACTTCTGTGAACAGGGTATGAACGAACCTACCGACGGTGCCCTCTATATCCAGCCTTCAGTAGCCGGAAACAGCCTCATCCTGCCGAATACCTATGGCGAAGAAAGCCCGCTGAACCTGGAAGTGCTGTTCAATGCCATGCTGGCAGAACACGAAAAAATACAAACCTTATTCAACCGATAAAACAAAGAGCACCATGAACCACCTTATACATTTCAGCTTTTCAAGACTGGTATCAGTCATCAAACGCGACTTGGTAGAGAACTGGAAGACAAACCTTTACCGAATACTTACCTGCTACATCATCTTCGGTCTGATTTTCATCTTCATGATGTATGGCATGAATCATTCCTCAGGCAGCTCGGCAGAATACTTCTACGAACGGTTCTGTGGCAACGTGACAGGTATCATATACATCGCATTGAACCTTTATATGTGCTATTTCGCCTCACTGATTCTGGAACCAATGAGAACAAAAGAGAGACGCATCTCCTACCTGATGCTGCCGGCCACACTCGGCGAGAAATTCGTGAGCCGTGCCCTGTATGTCACGATAGGCACCCTGATAATCTTCGGATGCGGACTCCTACTGGCCGAACTTACCCGGCTTCTGTTCGTGCCGATACTCGGTATATCGGAAGAATTCGGCCGTTTCTGCCTCGCCGATGTATGGCATCGGATACTGGCCGAAAACCAGGAACCTACTTTCTATGGAGAATCGGACTATAGTTATACGCTCTTGATAATGTTCTTCACAGTACTTATCACATGGAGTCACTCCTTATACATCCTGGGAGGTTCCTTTTTCCGAAAAAAAGCTTTCATCAAGACCATGGGGCTCTGCTTCCTGTTGATGATCTTGTTCGGGAATTTCTTCGTCCAGATTTTCGAAGGGACTGAACCAGAACTTATCAAATGGCTGGAAGACTGGACAGAAGCAAATCCTACACAAGCTGCCAATACCTTCCTGAGTATCGGTTTCAGCTTATTCCTCTTGCTGACCGTACTCAACTGGGGATTGAGTTACAAATTGTTTGCAACATCACAAATCACCGAACGAAAACTTTTCAGACGATGAATTTCAAGGAGAACAAACCCATTTACCTGCAGATAGCCGACCGGATTATGGATGAAATCCTGTGCAACGTTTACCGGGAAGAGGAACGCATCCCCTCCGTACGCGAATACGCCGCTACGGTAGAGGTGAATGCCAACACCATGGTACGCTCCTACGATTACCTTCAGAATCAGGAAATCATCTACAACAAACGGGGAATCGGCTATTTCGTAGCCGGAAACGCACGTGAAAAAATCATCGCTCTCCGGAAAGAATCGTTCCTGAACGAAAGCCTTCCGGAAATGTTCCGGCAAATGCAATTGCTGGACATTCCGGTTTCGGAAATCTCGGCACTCTACCAACAGTTCCTAAAAGAGAACAAATAAAAAATGTTTCTTTCTGTACTGATGTACAAACAGATATTAAGATAAACAAATAACCACAAAAAACACGACAAAGAATAAACAATGGAACCGATAATATATTATTTTCGGTCCATTGTTTATCTTTTTAGAAACAAACCGAAAAAATACGGCATCTATTTTCTAACCAAACCAATATTATGAAAACAAAGTTCTACAACAGGCTACTCTGCATCCTGCTATGTATGTGCGTCGGTATGGTCTACGCACAGAAACAGACCGGAGCCTACACCGTTAAAGGAGTATTGGCAGACTCCATCCTCAACGAAAGTGAACCCTATGCCACTATCCGTATTTCAAAAGCCCAGACTCCTGACAAGCCTGTCAGATTGTCCGTCACCGACGAAAATGGAAAATTCAGTGAAAAGCTCAACGCACCGGGCGCTTATGTCATCAGCTTTACTTCAGTGGGAAAACTGACCGTAACACGGAATTTTACATTCTCCGAAACTCAAAAATCTATCGATTTGGGAACCGTATACACCGCCGAATCCAGCAAGATGCTGAAAGGAGTGGAGGTAGTGGCTCAAAAGCCATTGGTAAAAGCCGAAATCGACAAGATTTCCTATAGCATAGAAGATGACCCTGACTCACAAACCAATACTACACTGGAAATGCTCCGCAAGGTCCCCTTGGTAACCGTAGACGGAGAAGACAATATTCAGGTAAACGGATCGAGCAACTTCAAGGTACACGTCAACGGGAAACCGAATACCCTGATGAGTAATAACCCGAAAGAAGTCCTGCGAAGCTTGCCGGCCAACTCAGTAAAATCCATCGAAGTCATCACCGAACCGGGAGCCAAATACGATGCCGAAGGTATCGGCGGTATTCTGAACATCATTACCGACGATGCCAAAATGCAAGGTTATAACGTGACCGTAAGCGGACGTGCCAGTAACATGGGTATTGGCGGAGGAGCCTACGGAACAGTACAGGTAGGCAAATTCACCGTCACCGGAAACTATTCATACAATTATAACAATCAGCCGACCGGTTATGGACAAAGCACCCGTGAAGACTTTACATCAACTGATTTCAGGTATCTGAACAGCCAGTCGTCCAACGACAGTAAAGGGAATTTCCAGTTCGGCAACCTGGAAGGTAGCTACGAAATCGATACACTGAACTTAATCACTTTCTCGGCCAACCTGTTCGGCGGAAAATTCAAAGGAAATAACAACACCTTTACCGAAATGCTGAACGATGCACGGGAACACACCTATAGTTACCGCACCTTATCGGACAATACTACCAATTACAGTAATCTGGGACTTAACCTAGACTACCAGCACTCATTCAAAAAGAAAGGAGAATACCTCACCCTCTCCTACAAGTTCAACAATTCACCCGATGGCGGTGAAGCCACAACTTCTTATCAGGACATAGACAATTATCCGGAAGATCTTTACGGAGAACTCCGCAAACAATATTATGACAACGACGCACACACCTCGGAACATACTGCCCAGATAGACTATGTAAATCCTATCAACGACATGCATTATGTGGATGCCGGATTGAAATACATTTACCGCCTGAATGCCAGCGACAGCAAATATTATCGGGAGGATGATAACGGCATCATGCAACCGGCCGAAGACCTGAGCAGCAAGTTCGATCAAGGACAGAATATCCTCGCGGCTTATGCCGATTACCAGTTGAAATGGAAGAAACTCGGTTTCAAGGCCGGTGTACGCTATGAACATACCATCATGGATGTAAAATACGCTTATATGCCTGACCGTAATTTCGATGCCAACTTCAACGACATCGTACCTTCGGCCAACTTTTCGTATATGTTCGGTACATCCATGTCCCTACGTGCCAACTACAACCTCCGTATCAATCGTCCGGGTATCTGGTACCTGAATCCGTTCCGCGATGTCAGCAATCCGACTTCAATCAGCTACGGTAATCCTGATCTGGATACGGAAAAAGCACATAACCTTGGAATGACCTTCAGTAGTTTTACGGCTAAGTTCAGTATCAACCTCAATTTGAGTTATATGTTCATCAACAATGGTATTGAACGGTATTCGTTCGTAAACAATGGGGTAATGGAAAGTACGTACGGTAACATCGGGAAAAGCAACCGTACACGCCTCTCGCTCTGGATGAACTGGAACCCGGGAAGCAAGACACGTATCTCTCTCAATGCCGGAGGTTCATACTCCGATTTCAAGAGTAGCGAACTGGCCGCCGGAAATTACGGCTTCCAAGGAAATTTCTTCGGGAACATCCAGCAGACACTTCCGTGGGATTTACGTTTCAGTGTCTACGGCGGAGGAAGCACTCCTTATATCTCCTTGCAGGGAAAAGGTTCGTCGTACAACTTCTACGGATTCAACCTGAGCCGCTCGTTCCTGAAAGAAAAACGTCTGACTCTGTCTGCCTATGCCAGCAATATCTTCTCGAAATACCAGATTTATTCCAACGAAACCGTAACCGATACCTTCCGTTCCTGGAGTGAATCGAAATATCCGTCACGAAGTTACGGACTTAGTATAAGCTGGCGTTTCGGAGAACTCAAAGCCCAGGTGAAGAAAACCGCCCGCAGCATCAGCAACGACGATGCGAAGTCAGGCGGTGGCGGACAAGGCGGTAGCGGAGGAGGTACCGGCGGAGCACAATAAACGTCATTGAATACATCAAAAATTCCCTTTTTTCATCCATGGAAATTGTTCTTTGGGACGAAAGAAGGGAATTTTTGTTCTGGAACCGTTATTTTCGTACATTTGTTTTCTGAACCTCAAGACTGAATAATATGGAAATCGTATACATCCTTATCGGAATCATCGCCGGAAGCCTCATCGGTTATCTGATTGCAACCCGAAAGACAACTATGCTACATACCCAGTTGGTCATGCAACAGGAACAGAACCATGAACTACTCCGCACAAACCAACAGCAGGCCACTCAGTTGAGTACATCGCGACAAGAACTGGCCATCGCCCAAACGGAGAAAAAGGCATTGGAAGAACGACTACAGAATCAGAAACAGGAAATCGAAGCCCTGCATAAGCAATTCAACCTGGAATTCGAAAACATCGCCAACAAGATTTTCCAGCAGAAGACTGAGAGTTTCAACAAGTTAAGCACAGAAAAACTCAGCCTGCTTCTGAAACCTTTTGACGAAAATTTAAAAGAATTCCGCCACCAGGTGAACGAAGTGTATGACAAGGAATCCAAACAACGTTTCTCGCTGGAAGAAAAAATCAAGGAACTGGCTATGCTGAACAAACAAATCAGTGACGAGGCAAACAACCTGACCAAAGCCTTGAAAGGGGACTCAAAGGCACAAGGGAACTGGGGGGAAATGATTCTGGAATCCATTCTGGAGAACTCCGGCCTGCGAGAAGGCGAAGAATATTTCCGTCAGGAGTTTCTGAAAAATGAACAGGGAGAAGTATTGAAAAACGAATCGGGACAACGGATGCAACCGGACGTACTTGTAGTTTACCCAGACAACCGCCAAGTCATCATTGACTCAAAAGTATCGCTTACCGCCTATGCCAACTATATCGGAAGTACCGACCCTAAAGAACGTGAACAATTCCTACGGGCTCACCTAGCCTCGGTCAAGGCACACATCGACGAGTTGAGCAAGAAAGATTATTCCCACTACACCACGAAATCTCTCGATTTCGTCATGATGTTCATCCCCAACGAACCGGCCTACGTATTGGCGCTACAAACCGACGCGAATCTCTGGAACTATGCTTATCAGAAGAAGGTAGTATTGATGAGTCCTACCAACCTGATTGCCGCCCTGCGCCTGGCTCTCGACCTGTGGAAACGAGAATACCAGGAAAAAAATATTCAGGAAATCGTCAACCGTGGAACGGTTCTATACGAAAAACTGGTTTCCTTCACCGAAACTTTTGCCAAAATAGGCGATACTCTGAACTCAGCTTCAGTCGCCTACGAAACAGCTTTCGGCCAGCTATCTGCCGGAAAAGGTAATGTCATCCGCCAGGCCGAAATGTTGAAAGGGCTCGGTATTACCCCTAAGAAAAAATTCGCTCCCCGCTTTCTCGACAACAACGATACAGAAGATATCTCCGGCCAGCCCGTACTTCCGGAATAGGTCTGGCATTCCCTATACGAAACGTCCCCGGCTGCCTCATTCTGAAGCAACCGGGGACATTTTTTCTATCACGTCAGAAACTTACTACATCACACCTACGATTCTGGACTTATGTTTGGCATAGAGTTCGTCGATGATACCATCGGCCAAGCCGATAACCGGTACATAAACATATTCTGCCTTAATGATATCGCCGATGGTGGTGAAGATATCACCCGCTGGAACGATTACATCCGCACGGTCTGGCTTCAGATCGAACTTCTCCATACGTTCTTCCACGGTCAGCTTCTTCAACGAATCATGTAATTCATGCAAAGTTTCCATAGACATACGCAGGTTTTTCTTGTCTTTCTTCTCGGCAAGACGATACAATTTATTGATATTACCTCCCGAACCGATAATATTAGTTCCCGGATAAGACTGAGCCAGTTCCGTCATATCCTCTTTCAGACGCATCCATTCGGAGTCACGTACTACCCGATTCAGAATACGAACGGTACCGATATTATACGAACGGCTGCATACCAACTCGCCCTGCGAAAGCAGATTGATTTCTGTACTACCACCTCCGACATCAACATACATATAATTCCCATTACGGTCCTCCATACACTCAATATGGTTATTGTATACCATCTTCGCTTCCTGTTGACCGTCAATGATATCAATACGTATACCCGCCTCTTTCCTTATCTGCTTGATGATTTTCGGACCGTTCTTAGCATCACGCATGGCTGAAGTGGCACAAGCACGGTAATCTTCCACATCATAAATCCGCATCAGATGCCGATATGATTTCATCAGTCGAATCATGTTCCTTGCACGCTGGTCAGTAATCTTCTCTTTAGCAAATACATCAAACCCCAGACGTAACGGTACACGCAACATCAGGACTTTCGAAAACTTAGGACCGTCAGCCCCTTCCTTCACATTCTTGATAAGCAGACGAACGGCGTTCGAACCGATATCAATGGCCGCATAGTTTGCGCCGCATGAACCTTCATTAGACATAGCTCTCTTTCTTTTACGTTAATATACTCAATCTTTCTGATTCTCGGCCAGATAATAATTATACAGAGCCTCTTGCGAACGGAACAAGGTTCCATCCTTCGACTCCCAAAATTCATTTCCACCTCTACCATCAACGATACGCCCTTGCATAGTATCGGCTAATCCATATTCTACTATCCGCTTCATTTCTTCCTTGATAACCGGATCATATATCGGTGTAATGACTTCTACCCGGTTATCCAGGTTACGTGGCATCCAGTCAGCCGAACCTATAAAGACTTTCTCTTCACCTCCGGCCGCAAAAACAAATATCCGCGAGTGTTCCAGATAACGGTCGATAATGCCATGAATCCGGATGTTGCTGCTTACACCCTGGATATCAGTCACCAACGAACAGTTTCCACGGACTACCAAATCAATATCCACACCGGCAGCCGAAGCTTCGTAGAGTTTGTTCACCATCACCGGATCAGTAATATGATTAATCTTGATTTTAATATAGGCCGGTTTGCCGGCTTTCTTGTTTTTGATTTCATTGTTGATAAGTGAAACGAACTTGTTTTTCATTTCATTCGGTGATACCAGAAGTTCCTTGAACTTAACCGGACTATACGGACGCTCAATAAAATCGAAGACAGTGTTTACGTCCCTCACCAATCGGCTGGAAGCCGTCATGAGCATACAATCAGTATACGAACGGGCATTCCCTTCATGGAAGTTACCAGTACTGATACAAGCAATATCAGGACCATTCTTCATACTGATATGTGTAATCTTAGAATGTACCTTCAAGCCCTCTACACCAAAAATAACCTTGATTCCCGCATCCTGCATTCGTTTAGACCAGTTTATATTGGAAGCTTCATCAAAACGTGCCAGCAATTCAATGACTACCGTCACTTTCTTTCCGTTACGAGCAGCTCCTATCAGGGCCTTGACAACTTTTGATTCTTTGGCCAGACGGTACAGCGTAATCTTGATACCACGCACCTGTTTGCTTACGGCCGCTTCCTGCAACACACGGATAAAGGAATCAAAATTATGATAAGGCACATGGATAAAACGATCCTTGTGCTGAATCTTTTCCAATACACTTTCCGGACCATCCAATTCCTTTTTCAAAATAGAAGGCCATGCCGGGTACTTCAGATTATGCCGGCCACAATCAGGAAAATGCATCAGGTCTTTGTGATTTTGATATCTTCCGCTACCCAATACAGTATCCAGACTATCTAAATCAAGTTTGTTCAATACTCTTTTCAACAAATCTTTCGGCATGTAAGTATCATAGATAACCCGTAAAGGCTCACCTTTTTTCCGGCTTTTAACACCTTTCGAAATCTTCTGTAATGTACCGCTCCGCAAATCATTGTCAATTTCCATTTCGGCATCCCTTGTAAACTTAAAGGCATATGCCTCAAAACGGGTATATCCCAATCCTTCGAATACAATCGGCAGACAATAGCGAATAACATCATCCAGATACATCAGGTAACTTTTTCCGTCACTATCCGGCAAACGGATAAAACGTCCACAAATACCTACCGGAAGTTCCAGAAAAGCATAATCTACGGTTGCCTTCCCATTCTCCTTAGCCGCCTTCACTGCTAAGTAAATGTTTTCGTCGGTTTCACTATCCAGTAATTTGATAGCTGAAAACCAGACAGGAACAATAAATCCGTTCAATTTTTCCCGATAATAAGCACGAACAAATTCGCCTTGCTCAGGTGTCGGTCCTGTATCATTGACCAGAAAAACATTCTCCTTACGGAATTCCTCGATGACATTATGCACGGCCTGTTCATACTCCTTCACATAACGGGCATTGATTTTTCCAATTTCCCGAATTAATTTTTTGGCATGGTCACGTTCTTTGGCCGCCGATTTATCAGTATATTCTGCTATACGGCTCTGCGTCGCCATACGGACACGGAAAAATTCATCCAAATTGTTCGAATATATGCCCAAAAAAGCCATCCGTTCCAACAAAGGTACATGCGAACGGGTAGCTTCCTGCAAAATACGATGATTGAAATACATCCAACTGATATCTCGTTCCAGATAAGGATTCGTCTTCTTTTTTTTCTGTGCCATATTTTTTCCCTTTTTTTGCAAAGAAAAGAAATAAGTATGACAATGGTGTTTCAGCAACAAGAAAATTTATAAAAAAGTTCTTTTAACCTCATTCTGAAACAGATAACATGTTTTCAGACATATTCCTCCACCAAATACATGTGTTGTAGAAAATCATCAGGAATCATCCGTTCCAGTTCGTTCAAAATAAGAGTCTCGGCTGATTCCACCCATCCGGCAAACTCCTCATTCCGCTGATAAGTTCTTGCGAAATCCAGCAACTTCCCCAAATCAAAATTGTCATCCACGATTCCGGCACGGCTTTGCATTGCATCATACGCATTACATTCCTGCTCGATGTGGGCAGGTACCATGAGTATCGGTTTACCCAAATACAGGGCTTCGCACACCGACTCGAAACCCGCCGTACTGGCATAAGCCTTGCAACCAGCCATCTGACGCAGAAACTCCACATCGTCCAATTGATAAAAGCTCAAGGTATCGTCCACCCGTTTGACCGCCGGTTCCTGCCAACGGTCCCAAAAGAAACGCAGAGGAACTTCGGGACAGGCCTTATGCCATTGAAGTACGCTCTCCGAAAAACCGGAATTCAGCAGATACCCATGGATATAATTGCCGGCTACAGGTTCCACCTGAAAAACATCACGCCGCAACAACGGAGGAACCACCTGGATACGGTTACCCGAATCATCGGGCATCGAACGGAATGACAGAGCCAGATGCTCAGAAGCTCCCAAAGCAGTCAGACGAGAGAAAAAATTTAGACAGAACAGTTTCTTCCGGAAAGCCTGAGGAAGCTTGAAATCTTTATGTAGAAACAGATACTGATGTCCGATGCAGATATGAGGAACAGAAGGACGATAGAAAAAATAAGTCAGACCGGTCAGCAATTCATAAAAATTGATAACCATATCGGCTTTGGTATCACGGATGCGCTGGTGAATAAAACGGATACTTTCGGCATACGTGGGTAGTTTCATCAGGTTATAAAAGACACTTCGGGTCAGATTTACCCGTTTATTATTGTGGGTGGGTAAAAAATTAGGACTCACAAACTGCTTGATAGGAGCTTGAATACTTCGGTTGAAGAAACCGGGTAGACGCCGGGATTCGCTCTTACCCACCAAAACCTCTACCACTTCATGTCCCGAACGGCGCAAAATGCTTTCCAGAGTAATGGCCTGGGTCAAATGCCCTCTTCCCTCTCCTTGAACAATAAACAGAAATTTCATGAGGCTACAGGAATGATAGGTAAAACATGAGTTTCTTCATCCTTCTCAGACACAAGCATCCAATCAGTATAGTAAACAATATTCCATTGTCCTTCAGCATCTTCAGTGAGTGCAGACAAGGTTTCTACCCAATCGCCGGAATTCAGGTAATGGATACCGTCTACCATCCGGTTTTCCGGGTGGTGAATATGGCCGCAAATCACCCCATCACACCCTCGGTCACGGGCAAATCCGACAAGGACCGATTCAAAATAGGAAATGTATGATACAGCCCGTTTCACCTTCTGCTTGACGACTTGCGACAAGGAATAATACGATTTTCCCCGACGAGCCCGATACCGGTTATACAAACCATTCAACTTGAGTAGAAGAGTATAACCCACATCGCCCAACTTAGCCAACCACTTCATACCGGAGGTAATTTTATCGAACACATCGCCATGAGTCACAAAATAACGTTTAGCTCCGCTTTCCAGTACATATGAGTGCACAATCTGTATACCACCAAATTGCAAAGGCACCAGATTATCCAGGAAATCATCGTGATTTCCACGCACATAAATCACCTCCGTACCGCAATTCTCCATCATCTTCATAAGAATCTTAAAGAAACGGGTATGTTCAGGTTTCCATTTCTTCACCCCTGATTTTTGCAAATGCCACCCGTCTATAATGTCCCCGTTCAGAATCAGGCGTTCACAATTCACGCCACTCAGAAAGTCACTCACCTCGGTCACTTTTGAGTAGGCTGTACCCAAATGAATATCCGACAAGACAATCGTCCGATAATAAGGTCTAGAATCCATATTCTCCGTTATAAGATTTTTTTTATCTAATACAAAAGAAGCGGATTCATATTACAGGTTGACAACGGACTGATAACAATCCGATGTAAGAGCTATAACAATTTCAAGTCACCGGTGAAACGGTCAATTTCCTCCGCCCACCAGGGACCGATACCCAGACAAGTTTTAGTTGGAATACCGTGAAATTCAGTCAGACCAGCATCCTCAATAAGAGCTAGCGGAATAGCAGGGTTCTCTTGACAGATACGTTCATAAATTTCCATCAACTCTTTTTCTGAATTCACATACACACAGATTTTGGCATACATACCGCCCAACCATTCGGCCAGCGGGGAATCCTCACCATAAGTTAAAGTATACGTAGTTTTTCCATCCTCTTCACGTTGTCCGAAAAGCGAGAGTAATGCATCGACTGATGCATGTGCTCCTTGAGCAATCATCTTTCCCTTGCGCATGTTCAAGTCCTTACGCATCACGATGACCTGTTTTACATTTCTTGGTTCCATATCCATACAAAAAAGACGCGGGGAGAAAAGGTACAGATGTCTTCATCTGCCTTTCTGCTCCCCAGCGTCACGTTTATCTATTAGAGATTAGAGATTCAAGATTTTACGATGCTTATCAATTCCTCCGGAGAAACCAATGATTGCTCACCGGTAGTCATGTTCTTCAAAGTAACCTTACCTTCATTCATTTCATTTTCACCTATAATAGCAACAAAAGCGATGGCCTTGCTATTGGCATAACTCATCTGTTTCTTCATCTTCGTACTATCCGGATAAATCTCGGCACGGATACCAGCTTCACGCACCTGCTGAAGAATAGGAAGCGCATAAGCCGCTTCTGCCTCTCCGAAATTCACGAACAGAAGTTGTGTACCGTTTACGGCATCCTTCGGATACAAATCGAGTTGGTTCAATACATCATAGATACGGTCGGCACCGAAAGAGATACCTACTCCCGACATGCCATCCATTCCGAACACACCGGTCAGGTTATCATAACGGCCACCACCGCTGATACTACCTATCTGTACATCAAGCGCCTTCACTTCGAAGATGGCACCGGTATAATAGTTCAGACCACGGGCAAGAGTCAAATCCAGTTCCACTTCCGATTTCACACCCAGACGAGCAACCGTATTCAGGATAAATTCGCTTTCTTCCACTCCTTTCAGACCGGTCTCGCTGGCAGCCAAAACCGTTTTCAGGGTTTCCAGTTTCTCGGCATTCGTTCCGCTTAGCATAATAATCGGCTGAAGCTTATCGATAGCCTCCTGAGAAATTCCTTTCGAAGCCAGTTCGGCATTTACATTGTCCAGACCGATTTTATCCAACTTATCGATAGCTACGGTAATGTCTACTATCTTATCGGCCTCTCCGATAATTTCGGCGATACCGGTCAGAATCTTACGGTTGTTTATCTTGATAGATACTCGGATACCAAATTTCTGGAACACCGCATCAATCATCTGTACCAATTCTACCTCGTTGAGCAACGAATTGCTACCTACAACATCGGCATCACACTGATAGAACTCACGGTAACGTCCTTTCTGAGGACGGTCGGCACGCCATACCGGCTGAATCTGGAAACGCTTGAACGGGAAAGTCAGCTCGTCACGATGCATTACCACGTAACGGGCGAAAGGCACGGTCAAGTCGTAACGGAGACCCTTCTCACAAAACTTACTGGCCAGCTTGGCGGCATTACGGCTTAACAATTCCTCGTCGGTCAGTCCCGAAAAGTAATCGCCTGAGTTCTGGATTTTGAACAACAGTTTATCACCTTCTTCCCCGTATTTTCCCATCAGGGTAGACAAGTTCTCCATCGAAGGAGTTTCAATCTGTTGGAAACCATACCGGTAGAACACTTCACGGATGGTATCGAATATATAATTACGTTTCGCCATCTCTACCGGCGAAAAGTCTCTGGTTCCTTTAGGAATTCCTGGTTTTGTTGCCATAATTCATTCGTCATTTAATTCTACCTGCAAAAGTAAATGAAATATTTGATACAGAAAATCAATGAGACAAACTTTCTGTACACGAAGGCTCAAGGAAACACTTATTAAACTTAATATGGAATAAAAATCGGACCAAAAACAACTTCTGATTGTTAATCACTCCGTTTTCCCCTCCCCGATAGTACCTGTTTCCGAAGAGAAACCGCATTCCAGCCTAAGAAAAGACAGCGAAAGAAAAGTGCAATACAAAAAAATCCCCCGACATACTTGCCGGAGGAAAAAATTGAAATAGCTTCTACCCCATCGAGCTATCACTCCCGACGATTGGTAAATATCATGATATAGTAAACCAATGTAGCCAGAGAGCCCAATGCGGCAACCACATACGTATAAGCGGCCGATTTCAGAGCATCCTTTGCCTGGTTATGATTAAATGCGTTTGTTACTCCGGCACTGTTCAACCATACCAGTGCAC
>URWP01000037.1 GCA_900551645.1 uncultured Bacteroides sp. | reverse complement strand
AACCTGACCCTTTTCATCCGTGTCATGGCTCCTATCTATCCAATTCATGCCCATGACCTGAATACCGGCGCTTACCTGAACCGTGAAGGTAAGCCAACTACCAATCCGGCTGAATACATCTACGATTACGAAGGTACCCGCCTGTCAAACAACGGTCGTGACGCTATCGCCGAAACCGAGTTCAATACCCGTGAACTGACACGAATGAATCAGTCAGCCGCAACCTATCTCACCCTGACCCCATTGGAAGGCCTTAACCTTACCGCAAACTATTCACTGAACAACATCGATTATCGAGCCAAAGTATACGAAAACCCTTATGTAGGAGACGGTACAGCCGGTCCGGGACGATTAAGCCAAACATCTACACGTGCACTGACCCAGACCTTCAATCAGCTGATAACCTATAACAAGACGTTCGGACAACATAATATAGATTTATTACTTGGTCATGAAAGTTATTCATACAAATATGAATACCTGTATGGAATGAAAACCCATGAAACCGTAGCAGCCATGTATGAATTCAGCAATTTCGTCAATATAAGTTCACTTGATTCATATACAGACAAATACCGGAAAGAAGGTTATTTCGGACGTGTAAATTACGACTATGCCGACAAGTATTATGCTTCTCTCTCTTATCGTCACGACGGTTCTTCCCGTTTCTCGAAAGAAAACCGTTGGGGAAATTTCTGGTCCTTCGGTGCAAGCTGGCGCATCAGCCAAGAAAAATTCATGAAAGACATCACTTGGATCAATAACCTCAAGCTCCGTGCATCGTATGGAGAAACAGGTAATGACGATATACTTAAAAGCAACGGGAACAGTGACTATTATCCTTATCAGACCTTGTACGGATTAGGTTATAACAACGGCACTGAAGCCGGCGCATACTTTACCATCATTGCTAACTCCGACCTGATGTGGGAAACTCAGGTATCTACAGACGTAGCATTGGAATTCGGCCTTTTCAACCGGTTAAGCGGTACCATCGAATATTTCCGGAAAGACTCAAGAGATCTGCTGTTCGATGTTTCCCAGCCCATTTCTGCTGGTGTCTCTTCCATCATTCAGAATATCGGTAAAGTAAGCAATTACGGAGTGGAAATAGATTTGGATTACACCATCGTAAGCAACAAGAACTGGGATATCCATGTAAGCGCCAATGCTACTTTTATCAAAAACAAACTGGTTAAACTGCCGGAAACAATGAGTAAGAACGGTTACATCAGCGGTTCCAAGAAATGGATGGAAGGACGATCTATCTATGAATTCTGGTTGCGTCAGTGGTATGGTGTAGACCCTAAAACCGGAGATGGACTGTACTACCTCGATACCCAAGCTTATAACGATGCCGATGGAACCCTGAGTCAAGCCGTCAAAGCTACTCTCGTAGAGATAAACGGTCAACAACTGACCAACTCTTATCAATATGCGAAATATGATTTCAGCGGCAGTGCCATCCCTAAAGTCTTCGGTGGATTCAATTTCAGAATCGGATACAGAGCTTTTGACCTGGCCGCAACTTTCTCTTATCAGTTGGGTGGCAAGTTACTTGACCTGAACTATGCTACCATGATGGATTTGTCCAACTTCGGTTACGCAATGAGTCCCGATCTGGAAAGGGCATGGAAACAACCGGGCGACGTCACTGATGTTCCACGCATTGACAATAACTCTACACATTCTACCAATATCGGACAGAACTATTCAACCCGCTGGCTGACAAGTTCGGATTATCTGAACCTGCGATCCATCAGTCTAGGTTATCAGCTACCAGAAAATCTGTTGAACAAAATCATGATTAAAAGTGCCAGACTGAATCTGACAGCAGAAAACCTGTTCATGCTCAAGGCCAGACAAGGCTTGAATCCCATGGCCAATTATTCTGGAATTACATACAATGAATACATGCCTTCCAGAAACATTACCATCGGACTGAATGTATCGTTCTAATCACCCAAGAAAACAGTATTTATTCATAAACCCTGAAAACAAGATTCTTATGAAATACATAAAAAAACTGACACTAGGATTGGCCTTAATTACCACATCTGCTATGACTGGCTGTTCCGACAATTTTCTGGAAACAACTCCTTCAACCTCAATTTCCAATCAAGTGATAGCTTCTTCACTTGAAAATCTATATACAGCATTGAACGGCATACACAAAGAAATGGTCTCTCAAGAAAGTGGTTACCAATGCCTGGGCGGTGAGCCCGGATTCATGATGTGCAGAGACGCGGAAGCCGATGACATGACCTGGCAGACAAATAACTGGATGCAGGCAGCCTATTTGGGATGGACCTGTAACCTGAATGAAACAGACGGATACAATTCCACTTTCTGGAGAATCTACTACCAATGGATTCTGAATGCCAATAAAATTCTGACTGGACTGGAAACGGTAGAAAATACCAACAAGGATTTGTACAACCAAATAAAAGGAGAAGCTTTATGTATCCGGGCTTGGGCACATTTCAATTTGGTGCAGCTCTATGCCAAACGATACGACGCAAATACGTCCAATGACCATCCTGGTATACCCTACCGGATAAATCCGGAAGCTGAAGAATTGGCCAGAAGTTCTGTAAGTGAAGTATATACCAAAATCAATGCCGACCTGGATGAAGCCTGCAAGTTACTGAACAGCATTACTGTCAAAGACGTAAACCACTACAGTGAAATGGTAGCTTGGGGATTAAAATCCCGAGTAGCTCTTGCCATGCAGGATTACACTCATGCAGCCAATTACGCAAAAAAGTCTATTGAACTCGCAGAAGAACAAGGACATACCCTGATGTCTGGAGAAGAATTACAGTGTGGATTCGCCAACATTACTTCTGACACTAAAGAAGCGATGTACGCCGCAATGACTCCTAATGACCAAACTGTCTATTTTTATTCCTATTATGCATTCATGTCATGGAACTTCAATTCAAGCGCTATCCGTCAGGGAGTGAAATGCATCAATGCCGATACGTATAACACCATGTCTGAGACGGATGAACGAAGGAAATGGTGGGACCCTTCAGGTAAAGCCGAAGTTCCCAATACCAGCTACGCTCCCAATATCTACCAGAACCGTAAATTTATGGCCCGTTCTACTGCAGACGCAGTAGGTGATGTGGCTTTCATGCGGTTGGCTGAAATCTATCTGAATCTGGCTGAAGCACTGGCACGTTCAGGCAACGCTGAAGCACAGACTGTATTCAGTAAATTCCAACAGACCCGTGACCCACAGTATGTATCCAAAGGAAATACAGGTGAAGAACTGATAAAAGAAATCATGAACAGTCGCAGAGTAGAGCTTTGGGGGGAAGGATTCAGATTCTACGATTTGAAGCGTCTGCATGAACCTATCAAAAGAGGTTCCAATTTTATCATTACGTTCTGTTCTTTCCTGGAGAAAGATGCAGACGCACAAGGTTGGGTATGGGAAATTCCCAAAGCGGAAACGGATTATAACTCTCTATGTACAAAGAACTATTAACAGAAAACAGAAAATAAAAAACTCTGTCCTTTCAATATTATCATCAGTTCCGAGCATAAAAAAATCCTGATTCCGAATGGAATCAGGATTTTTTATATTTCCATTTCAGCATTCTTTTACGAAACAGGAACAACAGATGGATTTACTCTTCTGTATAACGGACAATAGTCTGAGCACGGTCCGGACCTACAGAAACAATCTTAATCGGAGTTTCCAATTGTTCTTCCAGGAACGAGATGTAAGCATTGAATTCTTCAGGGAATTCGTCTTCACTGGTCATCTTTGTCATATCGGTCTTCCATCCCGGAAGTTCCACATAAACCGGTTCTACACCTTCGTTGATGTCAAACGGGAAATAATCGATTTCTTCGCCATTTACCTTATAGGCTACGCAAGCTTTCACGGTATCGAATCCGTCCAAAACATCGCTCTTCATCAGAATCAGTTTGGTAACTCCGTTCAGCATGATAGCATAACGCAATGCTACCAAATCCACCCAACCGCAACGGCGTTCACGACCAGTTACAGCACCGTATTCATGTCCCAAATCGCGAATTGTCTTGCCGGTTTCATCGAACAGTTCTGTCGGGAATGGTCCGGCACCAACACGTGTACAGTAAGCTTTCATGATACCGTATACATCACCGATTTTATTCGGACCAAGTCCCAAGCCCGTGCAGGCACCGGCACAGATTGTATTGGAAGAAGTCACAAACGGATAAGAACCGAAATCGACATCCAACATGGTACCCTGAGCTCCTTCGCACAAGATGCTCTTACCTTCTTTCAACAGGTTGTTGACAGTATGTTCGCTGTCTACCAGGTGGAACTGACGCAGGTACTCGATACCTTCCATCCACTGTTTTTCCAGTTCAGTAATGTCATATTCATAGTTCAAGCTCTTCAAGATCTGTTCGTGACGAGCTTTTGCAGCAGCGTATTTCGCTTCAAAGTTATGCAGGATATCACCTACACGCAGACCGTTACGGCTTACTTTATCTGTATAAGTAGGGCCGATACCTTTTCCGGTAGTTCCTACCTTCGAAGCACCTTTGGCTGCTTCATAAGCTGCATCCAGAATACGGTGAGTAGGCAAAATCAGGTGAGCTTTCTTTGAAATGTACAGACGTTCCTTCAACGGATGACCGCTTGCTTCCAATGCTTCGGCCTCAGCCTTAAACAAAGACGGGTCCAGAACAACACCGTTACCGATAATATTCAGCTTATCGCCCTGGAAAATACCGGAAGGAATAGAACGCAGAACGTATTTCTGACCTTCAAATTCCAACGTATGCCCCGCATTCGGACCTCCCTGAAAACGGGCAACAACATCATAATGCGGAGTCAGGACATCTACAACTTTACCTTTACCTTCGTCTCCCCACTGTAAACCTAACAAGACATCTACTTTCATGATTTCTTCTATTTTTATAGTTATTTACTCTTCTTTCGCCTTGCCCACGCACACTTGCTGCATAATCCATAGATATATAACGAATAGTGCGATGCATGAAACCCTTTCAGCCTGGTTTGGGCGATGGCCTGCTTCAGGTTATCGTCTTCAAATTCGGTCACTTTCCCGCAAGAAGTGCAAATCATGTGGTGATGGGTTTCATTGTTGTATGAGCGTTCGTACTGCGATGTGTTACCAAACTGGTGTTTGATGACCAGTCCTGCATCAATCAGAAGAATGATGGTATTATATAAGGTAGCACGGCTGACACGGAACTTCTCTTTTTCGGCCATGTAATTATACAGGCTATCAATGTCGAAGTGACCTTTGATGGAATAGATAGTTTCGAGTATAGCATACCGTTCAGGCGTCTTTCGATGTCCGTTCTTCTGCAGATACTCTGTAAGAACCTGCTTTACCGTTTCTTTGATTGTATGCTCTTCCATCTGAAAAATTCCGTTCAGCCGTCAAAGATAATCTTTTTTATGTAATTTAGAAAAGTTACATGGAATATTCTATTGCATTTTTTATTTCTGCAGCCAGAGCATGAGCCTCAGCACGAGTGGATTTTCCCAGCATAATCAACGGCTTGCTCAGCTTACGCACATTCTGACGCGACTGCAGGCCGTATTTCTGCAAAGCAGTAGCTGCTGCCCGTTGTACGAAAGAAGTATCTCCTTCCACCGCTGTCAGAGCCTGGTCCAGAAATTCCTCTTCGGAACGTTCATTCAATGCCATTCCCTGCATCAGCAGACGAGCCATCAGCAGGAAACCGCACAACTGGAAATACTCCCGTTCATCGGCCATCCAGCAGAACACCACTTCCGATGCGTAAGGCAGACGCTGGAACAGGTTCATCACTGTATATTCGGCCAATTCGGGATAACGCATATCTTCTATCCAGATTTCAGCGATTTCACGGTAAAAAGTCTCGGTAGGCTGGAGCAATCCGGCCATTATCTTACATTCACGGATATCCTCCTTCCACAACGCCTGTGCCAGTTCATGGTCGGGTTGATAACCGGAAGCAATTTCCCTGATACGGGGATATTCGATACCGAAATTCAACTTATATCCCATTCCTTTGTCCCGCATGCTCTGAGAGATGACTCCGTTCATATAAAGACGGAACTTAGCTTTTATTTCTTTGATGGTTTCATGTACGTCGTTCATAGTTTTTTTGTTATAAATTAGAATAATCACGGCTGTAACGCAACATCTGCTCGGTATAACCTTCGTCATACGATACCGTTACGTCTGTTATCTCACCGCTCTTGTCTACCTGTGGCGTATAAACCGGATTGACAAAACCTTTATAAGGAGCCAGATGCAAGGAACGGTAACGCTCCAGCACTTCTGCGTGAAGCTTTGCATCCACCTTCACTGCATAGTTCTCAACCAAAACACGGGCAGCCTCGAAATCACCTTCGCTCTTGATACGTTGGATTTCGGCCAGCAGCTCACCGAACAATTTGCGCAGACGGACATAATCGTTGATACGGACGAAAGTCTTTTCCTTCTTCTTCACCCATTCCACTACCTGTCCGTCTTGTCCTTTTTCAAGCACCCATCGGGCTATCAGCTGACGGTTACGCATATGCGCCTCTTCAATCTGAGCCCCCGGTTCGATACGGACCAGCTGAGTCATCAATCCGTTCATCATGTAAGAATAATACTCAGCCTTGTAGGCCTCACCGTCCGGAAGTAATCCCAGTTCCACCAGTTTGGCGTCTGCCATGTAATACAGGCCAAACAGATCTGCCCGAGCCTCCTCGATGGTAGAACCATAAGCTTTCAAAGCATCAGGGTCTACACCCGGCAAGAGTTTTCCGGAACCGTGTCCCAGACACTCGTGCAAATCCGTATGAAGATCGCCTGTCAGGTCTGCATAGCTATCCAGCAATTCCTTTTCCACTTCACTGTATACGAATTCTTCACGGAATCCGTTTCCACGCGCGGCCTTGTTATAAGCGTCAGTCAAATTTCCGATAGTTACCGATTTCGAACCGTGAACACTCCGAATCCAGTTGGAATTGGGCAAATTGATACCGATGGCTGAACTCGGATAAAGGTCGCCGGCCAACATCGCCGCAGTGATGACTTTGGCAGAAACCCCTTTCACCTGTTCCTTCTTAAACGACGGATTCACCGGAGAATGCTCTTCAAACCATTGTGCATTGCTGCTGATGAGTTCGGTACGGCGGGTAGCCTCCAGGTCTTTGAAATTAACAATCGACTCCCAGCTGGCTTTCATTCCCAACGGGTCACCATAGCTCTCGATGAAGCCATTGACAAAGTCTACCCGCGAAGCTGTATCTTTCAGCCATTGGATGGAGTAATCATCAAACAGTTTCAAGTCTCCAGTCTGATAAAATGCGACCAACAACCGGATAACCTGACGCTGACTGTCATTCTCGGCCACTTCCTCCGCCCGATGCAACCAACCGATAATTTTCTCGATAGCTTTTCCATACAGACCTCCCACCTTCCAGATTTCTTCCTGAATCACACCGTCTTTTTTCACCAGACGGCTGTTCATGCCATACATCACCGGATGCCCGGTATCGCCCTGTGCCTTCTGGACAGCATAGAACGCTTCGGCTTCCTGCTGGGTCACCCCCTCGTAATAATTGGCTGCCGAGGTTTCCACCAGGTCTTCTCCATCGTTCTGATTCACCCGTTTCGGCATAACAGACGGGTCAAATATGACCGGGAACAGTTTGTCACACATCGCTTCTACCGTTTCTCCGGATTCCAGTGGAAGCAAAGATATGTCGGTATGCAGAATCAAGGCCCTCCAATATTCGGCCGAAAAACCGGGAATAAACTTATCACATCCATAATGATGATGAATTCCGTTCGAAAACCAGACCCGTTTCAGATAGACTTCCAGCGCCAGAAACGGCTCTTCCGTACGGTCTCCTGTAAAATGTACATACAAGGTTTCCAGCAGACGGCGAATCTGCAGATTATACTTCCCGTTCTGGTCGAACAGGATATCCCTCCCCTGCAAAGCAGCTTCCGACAAGTAATACACCAGTTTCTTCTGCCGGAGAGTCAAGGAATCGAATCCATCTACCCGATAGCGGAGTACCTGCAAATCGGCAAACTGGTCGACTACATAATTAAATATATGTTCTTCTTTCCTCATTGTATATCAACTGTTTCAAAAGCATCATAAAAAAACATGTCACTCAAATAAGTATCTGTTTGTCGTAAACCGTCCGTTCACAAGTTAAAATCAGACCTACTTATTTGAATGACAATATAGATAGTACCATCAGCGGCTATCCCAACCCTATTCCTTTATTTTTCATTGCGTTTACGATAACCGTTCGGGGTTTCACCCATTATCTTATAAAATGCAGCATAAAAAGATTGGCGGTTCGCAAAACCCACCAACGCACTAATCTCTTCTACATTCTTTTCTGCATATCGCTTGTCAACCAGCAGATGTAATGCTTCCTTTATCCGGTATTCATTCAACAGACAAGAATAATTCATGCCGAACCGCGAATTAATGACCGCCGATAAATAACGGGTATTTGTCCGCAATTCCTTCGCCAGATCTTTAGCCGAATAGTTAGGATCCTTATACTTCTTCTGAATTACAATCAGATTCAATATCTTATCATATAACTCATCGGCAAGTTCTGCACGAATCATGTCACGGTAAGCGGCTTTCTTTTCTTTTTTCTCACGTAAATTATAGCGTGTCTTTACAGATGCCTGCTCTTGTCCTACTGCTGGTTTTTCATTTTCCATCATTTTTCTTTTGATTTTTAGATTACAGATTATCAATAAATAGGTTTTACAAAAATCGGAGTTCTTTTTGTAAATAACAAAAGAATCGTCCTTATTTTTCCTAAATTCTCTCAAATTAACGATGTAACCAATTGTTCCATTTCTATAAACAAATAAACTTAAAACTACTATTAATACCAAAGAATCGTTATATTTGTTCAGTAATTTGAGATTTTTAAGAAAAACATATGCTGAAAACGTTAAAGTCCTACTTCGGTTACGACCAGTTCAGACCCTTACAAAAAGAAATCATTACAAGCATTTTAGCTAAAAAAGATACACTCGTTCTGATGCCCACCGGAGGTGGAAAATCCATCTGTTACCAGTTGCCGGCTCTGATGATGGAAGGAACAGCTATTGTAGTCTCTCCATTGATTTCCCTGATGAAAGACCAGGTGGAATCTTTACAGGCAAACGGAATCATAGCTCGGGCACTGAACAGCACAAACGACGAAACCACCAACGCCAATGTACGTTTCGAATGCCGTCAGGGCAGAGTAAGACTCCTGTACATTTCTCCAGAACGGTTGATGTCTGAACTGAACTTTCTTCTGAAGGACATCCGAATCTCCCTCTTCGCCATCGACGAGGCACATTGCATTTCACAATGGGGACACGATTTCCGCCCGGAATACACCCAACTGAAAATCCTTCGCGAGCAGTTTCCACAAGTACCGATAGTAGCTCTGACTGCCACAGCCGATAAAATTACACGACAGGACATTTTGAAACAACTGGACATGAAAGACCCGCAGATATTCATATCATCTTTCGACCGTCCGAATCTGAGTCTGGAAGTCCGCCGGGGCTACCAGCAGAAAGACAAGATACGCACCATCTTGAGTTTCATCCGGAAACATCCGCAGGAAAGCGGTATCATCTACTGCATGAGCCGGAATACAACCGAAAAAGTGGCCGAAATGCTCAGCGACTACGGACTGAAAGTAGCAGTATACCATGCCGGACTAAGTACTCCTGTACGCGAAGCCGCACAGGATGATTTCATCAACGACCGTGTACAGATAGTCTGCGCCACCATTGCTTTCGGAATGGGAATCGACAAATCGAACGTACGGTGGGTCATCCATTACAACTTGCCTAAAAGTATCGAAAGTTTCTATCAGGAGATAGGCCGTGCCGGAAGAGACGGACTGCCCAGCGATACACTCCTGTTCTACTCGTTCAGCGACATTATCCTGTTATCCAAATTTGCAGCCGACAGTAAACAGCAGGACATCAATCTGGAGAAACTGAACCGGATGCAGCAGTATGCCGAAACAGATATCTGCCGCCGACGCATCCTGCTGAATTATTTCGGCGAAACGATGGATCACGACTGCGGTAACTGCGACGTCTGCCAGAATCCTCCAGAACGGTTCGACGGAACCATCATTGTACAGAAAGCACTGAGTGCCATCGCACGCACCAACCAACAGATAGGGACCCACACCCTGATTGATATCTTGAAAGGCTCAGCGTCGCAAGAAATCATCGAAAAAGGATACGACAAAGTCAAGACTTACGGCGCAGGTAGAGAAATCCCTGCAAGAGACTGGCAGGACTACCTGTTACAGATGCTCAACCTGGGTTATTTTGAAGTAGCTTATAATGAGAACAATCACCTGAAAATTACAGAAGCCGGGAAAAAGGTCCTTTTCGGACAAACGACCGCTCAACTTGTAACCATCAAACGGGAAGAAAAAGCTGCCAGAACAAGGAAAAGCGCCAAAAACCAGACAGCAGAACAAGTCCCACTTTTCGGACAGACCAGCACAGAAAATCAAGACGACAGGCTTTTCGAAGAACTCCGGCAACTGCGAAAGAAACTGGCAGACGCACAGGCTATTCCTCCTTACATCGTCTTGACAGACAAGACACTCCACCTGCTGGCTACCCTCAAACCGACCAGCATCGAAGCGTTCGGAGAAATCAGCGGTATTGGAGAATACAAGAAAGAAAAATACGGAAAAGATTTCATTACTGTTATCCGTAATGTACTGAAAGTCTGATTTATTTGCAGGCTTTCAGTTTTTCCTGCAGTTCGGTACGAGGTACACCTAAAGCAATGGCCTGTTCGAAAGCTGTACGTGCCTCGGACTTCTTTCCCAATTCCAGGCAGATATTTCCTTTCATAAGGTAACTTTCTGTATCACGGTTTTCCAGCCGGATAGCCGCTTCTACATCCAGCAGAGCCAACTCCCACTGCTGCTGGTCGACCTCCATATTGGCACGCATTTTCAGCAGCGAAGCATCCTGAGGATAATCTGCAATCAACAGATTCAATGCATCCAGCGCACGGGTAATACGTCCTTCTTTTTCATCGAGCAAGACCAATCCCAGACGAGCAGCTTTATTCTTCAGGTCCTTATTCAAAATGACATTGTAATCGATACGGGCCTCGGCATACTGACGGCGCTGCATATAGATGTATGCCCGGAACAGACGGGCCTCCAGCTCTTCCGGAATCAGATCGATGACGTTGCAATAGTCCAGATAAGCCTTGTCCAGCAGTCCCTGTTCCATATAGAGGGCTGCCCGGTTCAGCAAAATAGCCGTAGCGTATGGCGTGATGTTCAATGCCAGCGAATACGATTCAATGGCCTCATCGGTCTTTCCCATCCGTTTTTGTACGGTACCCAGATTGGAAAACAACAAAGCGTTCCTCGGATTTTTCGGGTCCATCTTCAGTGCCTTCCGGAACAAGTCTTCAGCTTGCTGCAAACTGTCCTTCTGCGTACACTCCATAGCCTGTTCCACTATTTCCGTATACGACTGGGCACACAAATTGCCCGTCATCATCCCCAATAAAATAACTATATAAACAAATTTCATATCGTTCTATCCCATTTTTTCGACAAAGGTAATGGAATAATAGTTTCCATCGCCTAAAGTACGGGTATATTAAAAACTTTTTGTATGTTTGAACATCCGTTTCGATAAGAACTGAACCGGCTTCCATTCCAACGGAAAAGACAGGTTTGGGAAAACGTCCGGACATTTCATTCCAAACGAACGGGCATTTTGATTAAAAACAAACATTCGTGTTTTCTGAAACATAAGTTCATTTTATTCGAAACGCAAGCCCGTTTTCAAGAGATTCCCGGATAAAAAGACGAATCAGTTCAATTTTACTAAAAAAGATAAACCATGAAACTAGAAAAAGCTATTTTCGCCTGCGGGTGCTTCTGGGGTGCCCAGCACCAGTTTGAGCGTGCTCACGGCGTACTCCGTTCTACAGTCGGTTACATTGGTGGCCATAAAGAACATCCTACCTATCCGGAAGTGAAAGCCCATACTACCGGACATGCAGAAGCTACCCTGGTAGAATTCGATGCAGAAGAAACCTCTTTTACAGAACTGTGCAAACTTTTTTTCGAAATTCACGACCCGGCACAGACCGACGGTCAAGGTCCGGACATCGGTCCACAGTACCGGAGTGAAATCTTCTATCTGGACGAGAACCAGAGACAAGAGGCACAGGCTGTCATCAATTTGCTACGGAATAAAGGGTATGAAGTAAACACCCGGTTGACTCCCGCTTCAACATTCTGGCCTGCAGAAGAATATCACCAGCATTATTACGACAAGACCGGAGGAGAACCGTATTGCCACATACGAACCAAAAAATTCTGATGCCATACAGAAAAAGCTGCCATCTTTTCCCCAATCAGGGAAAGAGGCAGCTCTCTCGAAATAGCCCTAAATCAATTCTTATGCTTTCTTAATATAATCTACAATCCAAGCACCTACTTCTTTGGTACCGTATTTGGCACCACCGGCTACCTGGATTTCCGGAGTACGTACGCATGCATCCAGCGAAGCATCTACAGCCTTACGGATAAGTGCGCCTTCTTCCTTACAATCGAAATATTCAAACAACATAGCTACAGACAGAATCTGTGCTAACGGATTAGCGATATTCAGTCCCTTAGCCTGTGGCCAAGATCCGTGAATCGGTTCGAATACAGGAGTGCTTTCACCGGTAGAAGCCGAAGGAAGCAATCCCATGGAACCGCTGATAACAGAACCTTCATCTGTCAGAATATCGCCGAACGTATTTTCTGTTACCATGACATCAAAGAATGTCGGTTCCTGAATCATACGCATGGCAGCATTATCTACATACATGTAGTCAGTCTGTACTTCCGGATACTTCGGAGCCATTTCCTGAGCAATCTGACGCCACAGACGTGAAGAAGCCAATACATTAGCCTTATCGACTACAGTCAGGTGTTTGCGACGTTTCATGGCATATTCGAAGCCCACTTTCAGGATTCTTTCAATCTCCGGACGGGTATACATGTTTGTATCGTATGCCTTGTCATTATCCTGATATTTCTCACCGAAATACATACCACCGGTCAACTCACGGATACAGATGAAATCGGCTCCCTCTACCAGTTCACTACGCAAAGGAGACTTGTGTAACAGACACTTGAAAGTCTGTACCGGACGGATATTGGCAAACAGCCCCAATTTCTTACGCATGGCCAATAATCCCTGTTCCGGACGTACCTTGGCAGTAGGATCATTGTCAAATTTCGGATCACCTACAGCCGAGAACAATACCGCATCGGCATTCTTACAGATTTCATATGTCTTTTCAGGAAACGGATCGCCCACCTTATCGATGGCATCCGCACCACACAATGCATATTCATACGAAACCTTATGACCAAATTTCTCACAAACGGCAGTCATGACATCTACACCCTGTACAGAGATTTCAGGACCGATACCATCGCCGGCTAATACTGCTATTTTAAATTCCATATCACTGTTTATTTTTTTGTCTATACTTGTTTACTATGACTGCATATATAAAAGTCAAAATCAATGCGATAAAAACATTTATCAACAAATTACCATCCTGCCATTCGGGGCCGAGAACAAATTTTCGCAGTAATCCATTTGCAACCAGTAGCAATATAAAGATTACAACATAACGTTTTCTCATACTATTGCTCTATCATGTTCAGCATTTTAATGGTAGCCTTGATGGCTGCTTCTGTCTGGTCGGCATCTAGTCCGCGGGTACGGAACTCCTTATCCTCATGCCTCCAGGTAATGACGGTCTGCACAAGGGCATCAGTCCGCCCACCCGGGGGAATAGTCACGGCATAATTGGTCAACATCGGGAACTTGCGGTTGAGCGTAGTCTTGTAGATTTTCCGCAAAGCACGTACAAACGCATCGTACTGTCCGTTACCGGAAGAACTCTCCTCATAAATCTGCCCGTCTATCTCGATACTCAATGTAGCCATCGGTTTCAGGCCTTTGGCCAAGGTAACAAAATAACTGAGCAGTTTCACCCGGTTAGTATCTCCTTCATGTTTCAGGACATCCGAAATAATATAAGGCAAATCTTCCTGAGTCACCAGTTCTTTCCGATCACCCAATTCGATAATTCGCTCCGTTACCTTCTTCATGGCTTCTTCGTCCAGTTCCAACCCCAGACTCTCCAGATTCTTCCGGATATTCGCCTTACCGCTGGTTTTACCTAACGCATATTCGCGTACCCGTCCGAAACGCTCGGGCAACAGGTCATTGCAGTACAGGTTGTTCTTGTTGTCACCGTCGGCATGTACTCCCGCCACCTGTGTAAAGACACTCTCACCGACAATCGGTTTATTGGGTGGAATAGAGATACCTGAATACGATTCCACCACCCGGCTCACATCATTCAGACGACTCTCATCAATATTGGTAATGGCATGAAAATGATCTTTCAGAATGGCTTGCACACTGGCCAACGGAGCATTACCAGCCCGTTCACCCAATCCATTCAGTGTGGTATGAAGTCCCTTCACTCCACAAAGTACAGCTGCCAGTACATTACTTACAGCCAAGTCATAATCATTGTGCGCATGAAAATCGAAGTGCAGTTCCGGATAACGTTTCCGCATCTTCCGCATAAATTCGATAACCTGCAGCGGATTCAGAATTCCGAGCGTATCAGGCAACATGAACCGTTTGATTCCGCTCTCCCGCAATCCGTCAATCAATCCAAATACATATTCCGGGGTATCCTTGATACCGTTACTCCAGTCTTCCAGATATACATTCACATCCATTCCCCGACTATGGGCATAACGAACAACTTCCAGTATATCATGCACATGCTCATCGAGCGTTTTCTTCAACTGATACCTGCAATGTTTTTCCGACCCTTTCGTCAAGAGATTAATAACCCGACATCCGGCATTATAAATCCAATCGACCGATACATTTCCGTCGACAAAACCCAGCACCTCCACCCGAGACAAATAGTTTCGGCGTGCCGCCCATTCACAAATCATCCTGACTGCATTCAATTCACCGTCCGACACACGTGCCGAGGCTACTTCAATCCGGTCAACCTTCAGGTCTTCCAGCAGCAGGCGGGCTATCATCAACTTTTCACGGGGTACAAACGACACTCCATTGGTCTGTTCTCCATCGCGGAGTGTCGTATCCATGATTTCTATTTTCGGTCTTTCTTCCATGTTGAAAATCTCGCTATTGTTGGATTATCCGCGTTCCTTCTCAAACGCTTCAATCTTATCTTTGTTCTGTACCAGAAAGTCAATGTCGTCCAATCCATTCATCAGGCAATGTTTCTTGTACGCATTGATTTCAAACTTCTCAGATTTTCCAGTTGCTTTGTTAGTAATG
This sequence comes from uncultured Bacteroides sp., assembly GCA_900551645.1. Classification (GTDB taxonomy): domain Bacteria; phylum Bacteroidota; class Bacteroidia; order Bacteroidales; family Bacteroidaceae; genus Phocaeicola. Next base: position 509 of record URWP01000037.1, on the reverse strand, counting down.
GTCTGTTCCGGCAGATTGACTTCTACCTCGGTTTTCGGATCAGCATAAATCGAATCGAACAGTTCTTTCAGAAACGGTTCACTGACCACTACCGGCAATACAAAATTGTTCAGTTCGTTATTCTTATGAATATCGGCAAAGAAACTGGAAACAACCACCCGGAATCCGTAACCGGCAATAGCCCAAGCTGCATGTTCACGACTGGACCCGCTACCGAAATTCTTTCCGGCTACCAATATCTGACCGCTATATGTCGGATTATTCAGAACAAACTCTTCGTTCAACGAACCGTCCGGTCTGTAACGCCAATCACGGAACAGGTTATCGCCAAAAAATTTTTCATCGCGCGTAGTCGCCTTTAAGAATCGGGCCGGAATAATCTGGTCTGTATCTACATTTTCCAGCGGAAGTGGAATGCAAGTGCTGGTGATGATATTGAATTTCTGTTTCATAATTTTTCTTTTTTACATAAGTGTTCTTGGATCGGTGATAACACCAGTTACAGCGGC
>URWP01000036.1 GCA_900551645.1 uncultured Bacteroides sp. | reverse complement strand
AAGAACCTTTTCCTGCAAAGCCCGCTATTCATATGTGTTAGTATATATCAATCTTCCTTGATACGAATCAACAGATTTGAAATAATAGCTGTCAATCCACCCGTAGTAATACCGGATGAAAATATATTCCGAACGGTTTCGGGCAACTGGCACAGAATATCAGGCACCAATTCTACACTCAATCCGAATGAGAAGCTCAATGCCATCACCAGTGTAGCCTTACGGTTTATGTTCTGCGAAGCAATGATACGGATACCTGCTGCAGCTACAGTCCCGAACATCAACAAGGTAGCCCCTCCCAATACAGGTTCAGGCATCAGCGAGAAAACCAGCCCTACCGCTGGGAACAACCCCAATAAAATCAGGAAACCGGCAATAAAATACCCCACATAACGGCTGGCTACACCTGTCAACTGTATCATTCCATTGTTCTGTGCAAAGATGGAATTAGGAAAAGAATTGAAGATACCAGCCAACATTGAATTGAATCCGTCGGCCAGAATACCGCCAGAAGCCCGTTTCACAAAGACCTCTCCTTCTACCGGTTCACCTGAAATCAATGAATTGGCAGTTATGTCACCATAAGCCTCAATAGCTGTAATCAGATACACCAATCCTAAGCCGATGATGGCCGAAAGATCGAACGAGATACCGTAACGGAATGGAATAGGGATATTGAAACCACCATAGCTCTGAACAGCAGAAAAATCAACCATACCGCATATCCATGCCACCACATAACCTACCAATAATCCGATGACAATAGAACTCATACGCAAATAACGGTTGGAACTGCGGTTAAAGAAAATAATCAGTACCAAAACCAAAGCGGCTAACCCTACATGCTGAAAGGAGCCAAATGTACCGTCAGCTTGAGCAACAGCTCCACCTCCACATGCAGAAATACCAACTTTTATCAGACTCATACCTATCAGTGTCACTACAATACCTGAAACCAGTGGTGTAATTACCTTACGGGTATATTTCAGTACCCGACTGATGAGCATTTCTACCGAAGAAGCCATGATGGTTGCCCCGAAAACGGCACTCAATCCTCCAGTCAGACCTGCCGAAATAATAGGACCAATAAACGAAAAGCTAGTTCCCTGAATGCATAGCAGACCACAACCGACAGGCCCTACCCTACGGCACTGGATAAATGTAGAGACCCCCGAAGCAAATAAAGACATAGAAACCAAGAACCCTGTAGACTCCAAATCAAGTTTCAAAGCTCCAGCTATAATCAACGGAGGTGTAATGATAGCCACAAAGATAGCCAATAAATGCTGGAGTGCAGCAAAAATAGTCTCCTTCAATGGTGGGCGGTCATTCAACCCATAAATCAATCCGGCTCCCCGGATAATCGTCTCTTCCTTTCCCATGTCTTATTCTTTGATACGAATCTCACAGTTATCCAAGCTTTCAATAATAGCCAAAGATTCTACATGAATACCTTGAGCACACAAATAATCACCACCGTGCTGGAATGATTTCTCTATCAGAAAGCCCATTCCTACCAGTTCAGCCCCTGCCTGATTTACCAGATCAATAACTCCCTTAGCTGCATTACCGTTAGCCAAGAAATCATCAATAAACAATACTTTATCACCCGGACATAAGTAATCACGGCTGACACAGACATCGTATGTACGGTCCTTAGTAAAAGAATACACTTTGGTTGCCAGCATATTTTCCATGGTACTAGGAACTTTCTTTTTAGCAAATACTACTGGAAGCTCCAACAGATACCCAACCATAATCGCCGGTGCGATTCCACTTGCTTCAATTGTCATAACCTTATTAATCTTGGTACTGGCAAAACGGCGTACAAACTCTACTGCCATTGATTTCATCAGAATCGGGTCCATCTGGTGATTGATAAAATTATCGACTTTGAGGATTCCTCCCTCAAAGCATTTTCCATCGCGTCGGATACGTTCCTTCAGTGCTTTCATTGCTTTACGAAGTTTAGATAATTGACATATTTTTTAAAATTCTGCAAAGTTATAGGTTTTTCCGGAAATCCACGGTATTTTCCCCAACAACCCGACAACAATAGACAAAAAAAGGATGCAGAGGTATCTCCATCTGCATCCTTTATCGTATTTCCAGATATGAAATCAATCCATTTCCTCGGAAGTATGGTTTTCATCTACCCAGATATCATCACCCACCTGACTTTCCCAGTTACCGATACTATTACCTTCTATCAGAATATTTTCCTTTTTCAACCGTATCGTATAGGTATAAAGTTTACCACCTGTATATTCCGATACCAGACCTTCGGTAGAAGCACTGTATCGAATACTGTTCCGGGTATAATCAAGGCTTAACTTCAAGGAAGAAGACAAAGTCACCGGATTAATCAACACCACAAATGTATGACTCTCTTCAGCTACAGTAACTTCCGGAGTCAATGTCAGAACGGACGTAGACGGAGAGCCTGACACTAAACGATCTTCCGCAAAACTGCTTCCAAAACTATAAGTCTGTGTAGTTACAATGTCTTGTCCTTCAAAACTAACCTGATGGATAGTCAATTCATCTTCTACACTGCTTTTATTCACTACAATCTTCAACATAGCATATACATGACGAAATGCATTATCCTCTGTAAAAGAGACTACTCCGGCAGCATCAACATAAGACGTCGTACGGTGTCCCACCAAAAAATCGAACGTACCGATACGCTCCAACTCACCGGTCTGTACAGTCAAATCTGGCATAGGCACTGATGAACGAGTCGCTGTTCCTTGATAAGGATAAAAAGCGCAGAAATGAAAATCCTCCACTTTATTTTCCCAATTCATTTCCGTCTCTGTAGTCCATCCACCTTCCCCATATTCCCAACAGGAAGCCTCATCTCCATTGGGCTGGAAAAGACCAATCCGGTCTGTCAACTCAAAATTAGAGACTCCTTGTTCTGAAGTCGTCGTTCTACTCGTCAATACTCCTGAAGCAATGGATGCTTCCAAAAACATCGGTGCATTACTTTCTTGACTAACCTTTTGCAATTCTTCATTACTCTGGCAGGCAAACAACAGACAGCAGGCTCCTGCCAATAACATCATCCTTTTTCTCATGTGTTCAATTTTTAAACTTAATGAATCTGTAATAACAGAAACGCAACTACTTCAAGAAACTTCCTTGCAAACATGTTTTTTTTCAATGTTCATACTACTAAAAAATAACTTTTCCCTATTTTTGCACAGATACATTTATTTAACTTTTACAAATTCATCCATGAAGAAAGTTTCATTTTTATTCGTATTTATTCTGCTGGCTACCTACTATTCATTTGCCCAGCAAGCCAAGTATGTCTTCTATTTTATTGGAGACGGCATGGGAGTTAATCAAGTACAAGGGACTGAACTCTATCGGGGAGAATTGAATGGAAAAATCGGAATAATTCCGTTACAATTCACACAGTTCCCCTATGCAACCGTTTCAACTACCTTTTCTGCTACCAACGGTGTAACAGATTCGGCTGCTGCCGGAACCGCACTGGCAACCGGCAACAAAACCAAGAACGGGGCTATTGGCGTCCTGAAGGATTTGGAAACTCCGGTCAACAGTGTAGCCGTATGGGCCAAAGAAGCCGGACACAGAGTAGGTATCGCTACCAGTGTAAGTGTAGACCATGCTACCCCAGCTGCTTTCTATGCACATGCAGCCGGACGCAGCAGCTATTACAGTATCGGTAAAGACCTTTACCGGACAGGATTCGACTTCTACGCCGGTTCAGACTTTTTGGAACCTGTTGATAAATCAGGCAAAGACACCGAGAACCTGTATGATTTGGCTGGTAAAAACGGATATACCATTGCTCGTGGTTACAAAGATTATCTGAAGAAAAGCAAGAAAGCTGACAAACTTATTCTGTTCCAGTCGGAAGCTGCTTCCGAAAAGGACCGTTACTCTATCCCGTATGCCATTGACCGTCAGAAGAACGACCTGACACTGCAGGACATTACCCGTTCTGCCCTGAACTTCCTGTCAAAAGACTTGTCGAAGGGATTTTTCCTGATGGTAGAAGGTGGAAAAATCGACTGGGCCTGCCACAGTAACGATGCAGCTACAGTCTTCCACGAAGTAGAAGATTTCGACAATGCCATCAGAGTAGCTTACGAGTTTTACATGCAACATCCGGATGAAACTCTGATTGTCATCACCGCCGACCATGAAACAGGAGGTATCGTATTGGGTACAGGTCCTTACGAACTGAATCTGCAAGTATTGAAAAACCAGCAAGTCAGTGAACAAGGATTTACACGGATTATTAACAACCTGCGTATGGAAACAAAGAATCAGGTTTCTTGGGAAAGCATCCAAAAAGCCTTGAAAGAAAATTTCGGATTCTGGGACACTGTCAAGCTGAACGAAAAACAAGAAGCTCGTCTGAAAGCCGTCTATGAAAAGAGCTTCCAGAATCAGGAAGTCAAACTGGAAAAGAGTGAATATGCACAAGACGAGCCGATTGCTTCAGAAGCCAAACGAATTCTGAATGAAATCGCTTTAGTTGGTTGGACCAGCGGTGGACATTCAGCCGGTTATGTTCCGGTATTTGCCATCGGTAAAGGTGCAGAACTGTTTCAAGGCCGTATCGACAATACAGAAATCCCGTTCAAAATAGCCGAAGCTGCCGGATATAGCCATCCATAACATATTCTGCTACTCGAACGACAAATAAGGAGACAAACGCTCAAGGTCTTTCTCGGTAAACTCCTGAAACAAGGCAAGCTGGGAAAGACCTTTTATTTTCCCCCGTTTCCGACGATATTCTAAAATAGCTTTAGCCTTATAGAAGTCCATATACGGATGGTTGCGTAAACGGTCTAATCCAGCCCTGTTCACCGAAATACGTTCAACCACTGAAGTGTCACACCGAAACCACCGATTCAGCGAATCCGGCCAATGCGACAATTCATTCAACTGCTCAGTCCGGACAAAACCGCCTAATTTCTGACGATAGGCCACAATCATACGCGCTCTTCCGCTTCCGATACCAGGAACCTGTTTCAATACAATCGTATCAGCCGTATTCAATTCTACCACACTACCCTCCGGTAATTTCACAGGAAGAAGTGTATCTTTCAAGAAAGAATTATAAACAGACTTACGGATAATATCAGGCTGCGGAAGAAGTAAATATGGCTGTAGCTGTCGGAAAAGTTCAGGTTCCAGTCCATAAACCCGTGCGAATGACTCTTCTGTTCGGAAAACACCTCCTTTTGCACGATAACGAAGAATATTCCGAACAACATAACCTGGTATTCCCAACGAGCGCAATAATAGGGAATCTGCCACATTCGGATCAAAAGGCTGCAATATAACAGTAGCAACAGGTTCCTTCTGATAGGAAGGTTTTGACTGGTAAATACGCTTCTCTTCATAATTCTGAACCTGTTGTAAAAAAGAATCGATCGACATTTCATGACATACAGACATTTCTGCCTGTCCGTTTTTCCAGAAGAGAAAAATACCTATCCCTCCCAAAAGTAAGAACAAGAACAGAAGCAAACAGATAACCCGCCGTTCTGAACGGGTGTAATAGAAAAAATCATTCCACATCGACCCTCGTTTTTCTACCTCAATAAGCCCAATTCATTCAGAAAAATCACAGCTATTCCAATAGGAGCTACAAAACGTAGTACATTGATATAAACCGGATAATAACTTCCTTTCAATTGACCGTAGTTAGTCACTTCGCCTCGTACAAGCTTACGGTTCAATACCCATCCGACAAAGATAGCTGATAACATAGCACCTGTAGGAAGCATAATCTTGGCTGTCAGAAAATCTAAGGCACTGAATATCTCCAATCCACCTATGGTAAAATGTTTCCAGATACCCAAAGATAATGAAGAAACAACACCTATGACCACACAGCCAGATGTAACAAGTGTAGCAGCCCGTCCACGTGTAAATCCGAATTTCTCACACAGAAAAGCCGTAGACACTTCATGCAAAGAAATGGTAGAAGTCAAAGCCGCTAAAGCCAGCAGTACATAGAAAGCAACAGAACAAAGCACAGCCATAACCGGAATACCCGCAAAAGCCTGTTGAAAAACATTTGGCAGAGTGATAAATATCAAAGACGGTCCCGCATCAGGATTGATACCTACCGCAAAAGCAGCCGGGAAAATTATCAGACCAGACAAGATAGCTACAAACGTATCAATCAAACCTACACTCATGGCAGTTGCCCCCAAACGTGTATTCGAACCGAAATAAGAAGCATATGTGGAGAGACACCCCATCCCCAGACTTAACGAAAAGAAAGCCTGCCCCATAGCCCCTAAAAACACATCGGCTGTAACCTTACTAAAATCAGGTTTCAACAAAAAACTGATTCCTTTTTCTGCCCCCGGCAAAGAAACCGAACAACAGGCTAGAACAACAACCAATACAAACAAGGCCGGCATTAGAATCTTGGCAGAACGTTCAATACCATCCTTCACCCCTTTCGCCACTACATAATGAGTAACAAACAGGAAAACAGCCAACCACAATAACGGACGAAATGAGCCGGCAGAAAAATCATCGAACATCTGTATGTACCCGGCAGGTGTTTTATCGGTCAATCCACCAGTCAAAGCCTGATAAATATATTCCAATGTCCATCCGGAAACAACCGAATAATATCCTAGGATTAAAAAACCAGTCAAGACTCCTAAATAGCCGACCCATTTCCATTGAGTACCAGGAGCCAACACTCTATAAGCCTCACCGGTACTAGCTTTTGCACGTCTTCCTATGGTAAATTCCGCTATCATGATGGGAAGACCAAACAAAAAAACCAGCCCGATATATATCAGAATGAAAGCAGCACCTCCGTGATTTCCAGTCTCATACGGAAAACGCCATACGTTTCCCAATCCTACCGCCGAACCGGCAGCGGCCAAAATCGCCCCCAGTCTACTTCCAAAATTTACACGTCCTTCATTATTCTTCATAAATTACCTCTTTTTAGTTACAATTTTACTCTTTTCAGCCCACAAAAATACAATCTTTTTATATCTTTGCCCATCAAAGACAACATAAATTATGCTGTACCATATCAAACAACACCTGATTTCATTCATTCTCATAGCAATTATCTGCTATCTATCCTTTTTTACACCTCCTAAAACAGATTTAGACGAAATTACCAACCTTGACAAGCTGGTACACTTCTGCATGTATTTTGGCCTCAGCAGTGTAATCTGGATAGAGTACTTATGGCATCATACATCTGCCAACTGGAGACAATTATTTCCGGTAGCAGTTCTTTTCCCCATATTGATGAGTGGAATCATTGAAATCCTGCAAGAGACCTGTACTGAGACAAGGAGTGGTGACTGGATGGATTTCATAGCCAACTCTATCGGAGCATTAACTTCTATTCCTGCAAGCCATTACATCTATCGCCATTTAATAAATACATATTTCAACAAATACAGGAAGCATATAAAATAAACGCAAAGACACCGGATACTTCACAGCATCCGGTGCCCAAATATATAATCAAAAAATAGAGAGTTATTTCATAATCAACGGAAACCCTTCAAATCTTGTTGCAGTTTCTGACGTGTAATATAGATACGACTCTTTACTGTACCCAAAGGTAATCCCAAGCGTTCGGCTATCTCACGATATTTGAAACCTGATACATACATAGCGAAAGGTACACGGTATTCTTTTGATAAACCGTTCACTATATGACGGATTTCCTTTAAATCGTATGCCACTTCCGTAGAATCTACTTCAACATCGATACCTTGATTCAGGAAGTATTGGTTATCGGTAGTATCTACATAAGTCTGGTCACGTAAAGCCTTCCGGTAGTTATTGATGAAAATGTTCCGCATGATGGTATAAATCCATCCTTTAAAATTAGTTTCATCAGTATATTTATCTTCATTATCCAAAGCCTTCAGTGAAGTCTCTTGAAGAAGATCGTTTGCCTCCTCGTGGTCTGCTGTAAGTTTGTATGCAAAGTTCAGTAGTTCGGGCTGCAAGCTAAGCAGGTTCTGCGCAAAATTAGCTGTTCTCATAATGGTCTGTTTTCGAGATTAAAATTCTTATTTGTTTAGTCTCTGCAATATTACAGACAAAAGCATGAGAACACCGCCTAAAACCCGTTATCCTACGGGGGTAAAACTATCAATGATAGATTTTACCCCTTAAAATAACAGTTTAAAGGGGGTAAAAGTTCATTTCAACTGATTTTCCGGGTTATTTTTCCACTGAGTATAAGGAACCTTCATCAAAAAAGAGTTGTAATACTTCACTTGCCCAGTCACCTCTTCACCCAAAAAATCCGGTCGTTCGAAAGCTTCATCTTCCGATTTAAGTTCCACCTCTGCCACTACCAGTCCCTGGTTTTCGCCATAAAATTCGTCAACTTCAAAGATATGGGTACCAACTCTCACCAGATAGCGGGTCTTATCAATCATTCCCGGCTCACACAGCTTCATCAATTCTTCAGCCTCATTCAGCGACAACTCATGCTCCCATTCGTACCGGCTAGTTCCGGAAGTATTAGATGGACCTTTAATGGTAAGGTATCCTTTTTTATCCCGAATCCGAACACGTACCGTACGACCACGCATACTACAGATATATCCCTGACGAATGCGACTACAACTATCTGCCATTTTCCGATAAGAATCATCTTTTACCAGAAACTTCCGTTCTATCTCTTGTGCCATAATCAAACCTTATTCTACGAAAAAAGCATTGCCACACCGAAGAAAACAACAAGTAAGTATAAACTTCTTATCTTTTATCCGGGTGGCAATGCCCCACTTTTACATTTCTTTTACTCAAGAAGCCAATGCATAGCCTACAATAATCAGAGCAGCCAACAGCAACAAAGCAATACAAATCGATTTGAACAAGCGATTTGCTTTTTCTTCTTCCCGCTTACTATAATTTTGCCTCTTGAGATTATTACTCTTTCCCATAGTTCTTATATTTAAGATTGAAATATTTCAAAAATACAATAAATCTGAGAGAAAGCAAATAAAAAAACTTTTTTTAGTCCTCACTGTCTGAAAATTCCATCAGGTACGCCTTAATGAAACCGTCAATCTTACCATCCATAACTCCATTCACATCAGATGTCTGGAAGTTGGTACGATGATCCTTCACCCGACGGTCATCGAACACATAGCTACGAATCTGTGATCCCCATTCGATTTTCTTCTTTCCGGCTTCCACTTTTGCCTGCTCTTCCATACGATGCTTCAATTCCTTATCATACAAAATGGAACGCAATTGACGCATAGCATTTTCTTTATTCTTAGGCTGGTCACGAGTTTCGGTATTTTCAATCAGGATTTCTTCCTCTTCCCCTGTATATGGATCTTTGTACTGATAACGCAAACGAACTCCTGATTCTACCTTATTTACGTTCTGACCGCCAGCGCCTCCACTCCGGAAAGTATCCCAAGACAAGCGGGCAGGTTCTACTGTTACCTCGATAGAATCGTCTACCAACGGAGTGACGAATACAGAAGCAAATGAAGTCATACGTTTTCCCTGAGCATTGTAAGGAGAAACACGAACCAGACGGTGTACACCGTTCTCACCTTTCAAATAACCGTAAGCATAAGCCCCCTCGATATTCATCGTTACAGTCTTGATTCCGGCTTCATCACCTTCCTGCAGGTTGGCTACAGACAATTTATAGCCATTACTCTCTGCCCAACGCATATACATACGCATCAACATAGAAGACCAGTCCTGACTTTCCGTACCTCCGGCTCCAGAGTTGATTTTCAATACACAATCCATCTGGTCAGCCTCAGAGCGCAACATATTCTTCAGTTCAAGTGCCTCTACAGCCTGAATAGCCTTGGCATAAGCTTCATCCACTTCAGCCTCGGTTACCAGCTCATCCTTATAGAAGTCGAATGCCAATTCCAGTTCATCCGCCAGTGTCTTCACTTCATTATATCCTTCAATCCAGCTCTGCAAACCTTTCACCTTCTTCATCTGAGCCTCGGCTTTCTTCGCATCATCCCAAAAGCCGGGAGCCTGCGTACGAAGTTGTTCTTCTTCTACCTGAACCTTCTTATTTTCGATATCCAGATATCGATAAAGCGCCGCTGTACGTTCTTTTACATCCTTGAGTTGTTCTATTGTAATCATATGGAAAACTTATAATCATTTGAGATTGCAAAATTAACAAAAAAGCAAGTATTCAGGAAAAAACGAGTCCGATTTTCTATTTGCCACTTCCACGATAAGTGATGATTTGCAGAAAATCGGACCCGTTTTTTATTCTTCGTACATTTTTTCAATTTCTTTTGCATAATTCTTGAGCAACACCGATCGCTTAATTTTCAGTGTATTGGTCAGTTCTCCCCGCTCCATACTGAACGGTTCCTGCAATAGCGTAAAGCGTTTGATCTGCTCATAATGAGCGAACTGTTGTTGTAATGTATCAATACGTGCCTGGAACAGCCTAATAATCTCCGGATTTTCCAGCAAATCTTTCCGATCCTTAAAAACAATGCCATGACTGCGTGCATATTTCTCCACTTGAGAATATTCAGGTACAATCAGAGCCGAAACATATTTCCGCTGGTCAGCAATGATAGAAATCTGATCAATATACCTGTCTACCACCATCTTGGTTTCAATAGCTTGCGGAGCAATGTACTTTCCGTTAGAAGTCTTAAACAAATCCTTGATACGATCTGTCAAATATAAAAATCCATCCTTGAAATAACCGGCATCGCCCGTACGGAACCAGCCGTCTTCCGTAAATGCCTGCTGCGTGATGGCTTCTTTCTTATAATACCCTTTGGTTATTGTTCCGCCACGAAGCAGAATTTCATCGTTTTCACCGATTTTTACTTCCACTCCGGGTAATACCCGTCCCACAGAACCGATACGGAAATCACCTTTCCATTCACATGATACTGTAGCCGTACTTTCCGTCAATCCGTATCCCCCTATCATATCAAAACCCACCAAATGCACAAATTCCTCCACTTTTTCCGGAATAGCGGCACCGGCTGTCGGGAAAAAGTTACCGTTCTCTATACCAATCGTTTTCTTCAGCAGACTATAAATAGTCTTTTCATAGAATCTATATTTCATATGCAAGAACGGAGGAGGAGTTTTCCCGTTCATCAGATAATCTACATTATGTTCTTTACCTACTTTCAGGGCATCCAGCATCAGAGCTTTCTTCAAACCATTACTTGTATGGATTTTTTCCATAGCACCTGCATAAACCTTTTCCCAAAAGCGAGGTACGCTACACATAGCCGTAGGCCGTATTTCCTTGATAGTCATCTGAATATCTTGAGGTTTCAGATTAATACACAACGTACAGCCTTTATTCAGGCAATAGAAAGACCACGCCCGTTCAAAAATATGGGTAAAAGGCAGAAAATTCATAATAACATCATTTTCTGTCAACGTTTTCAATCGTAAATCATGTCCTTTGAAAGCCGTTTCATAACATGAATGATGCAACATCACCCCCTTAGCCTCACCGGTAGTTCCTGATGTATATAAAATATTTGCCAAATCATCCGATGAAGCTTCCGAAGTACGCAGTTCCACTTCTTTCTGAAACATTTTACTTTTTCCTAATTCCAGGAAATCAGAAAAATAAATTGAATTACGGTCATTCGGTTCGCGTTCTACCGTCGGATCAAAAATGATAATCTGCTTCAGTGTACGGCAAAGATTCTGCACCCGATAGGCTACATCATACTGATATTGCTCCCCTACAAACAGATAACGTATCGAAGCATCCTCCAGAATATAATGTACTTGGGCTTCCGAACTGGTAGCATACAATGGAATCGTTACTCCACGTATAGCGAAAGCGCCAAAATCCATATACAGACATTCAGGCTTATTCTGAGAGAATATACCGATATTCTCCTGCACTCCAACCCCTAAGGCGATCAATGCATTCGACACAGCGTTTACATATTCGGCAAACTGGTTCCAGGTAATAGGAACCCATAGAGACTGTGTATAATCACGGTATTTTAAGGCAACTTTATCCCCGTATTTATCCGCCTGGACCGGAATAAGCCGGGACAAACAAGAATTGTTCATTATCAATTATTTTAATCTGAATGCAAATATATTATTTTATTTAGAATTACACCGAAAAAACCTCCGTTTATTTCACTAAGCCCTGAGTACCGGAAGCTTTCTATTCATTAGAACTGCAACAAGTACATTCTGTGAATACAAAACAACGATTTATAAGAAAAAAAACTATCTTTGTACCAGATAAAACACAAATAATATATGGTGGATTTAGGTTACTATACTTCAGAAGCACTGACATTGCTCCAGGCACTTATCGGAATTCCTTCCATCAGCCGCGAGGAGGAAGCAGCTGCCGACTTTCTTCAAAACTATATTGAAGAATCAGGAATCATGACCGGACGTTCCGGAAATAATATCTGGTGTATCAGCCCCATGTTCGACACCAACAAACCGACTATCCTGCTTAATTCACACATCGACACCGTAAAGCCCGTAAACGGATGGCGCAAGCATCCGTTCACTCCAAAGCAGGACAACGGGAAACTGTACGGATTGGGCAGCAATGATGCAGGAGCCAGTGTCGTTTCATTGTTTCAGGCATACCGCTACCTAAGTACAACCGAACAGGCATACAACCTGATTTTTCTGGCATCCTGCGAAGAAGAGGTATCGGGCAAGAACGGCATTGAAAGTGTATTGCCGCAACTTCCTCCCATTGCCTTAGGAATTGTAGGCGAACCAACCGAAATGCATCCGGCTGTAGCCGAAAAAGGACTGATGGTACTGGATGTAACAGCACACGGCAAATCGGGGCATGCCGCCCGTAACGAAGGAGACAATGCCATCTACAAGATTCTACCGGACATCCAATGGTTTCAAAGTCACCAGTTTCCCCATGTATCTCCTCTGTTGGGGCCGGTAAAGATGACCGTCACTCAAATCAATGCCGGTACACAGCACAATGTCATTCCAGACACTTGTACTGCTGTAGTAGACATCCGGAGCAATGAATGCTATTCCAACCAAGAACTGTTTGAAGAAATAAGCCGCCACATAAACTGCGAAGTCAAGGCCCGTTCATTCCGGTTGAACTCTTCCAGCATACCTCTGGACCATCCTTTTATCCAGCGTGCCGTTTCTTTAGGAAGAGTGGCGTTCGGTTCGCCTACCCTGTCGGACCAGGCACTAATGAACTTCCCGTCAGTTAAAATAGGACCGGGAAAATCATCCCGTTCACATACAGCCGACGAATACGTAATGATTCAGGAAATTACTGAAGCGATAGACCTCTATATCCAGATACTGGACGGACTGGTTATCTGATTCAGTCCGCTTTCAGACACAAAACAGCCGCAAGATGTCATTCTCAGAGCATCCTGCGGCTGTTCCTGTTTTTTCTTTAACGCCGAATCCAGACTTCCGGATTCAGCTTGGCCGTTTCTTTCCGCAACTGGAAGTGCAGAATAGTATTTCCTTCGGCGTTCGTATGAATCTTTCCGATGATATCCCGGGTATGTATCTTACTTCCTTTCTGTACCTGTACAGACTGCAGGTTACAATATACTGAAATATAATTCCCGTGACGGACCAATACATTAGTCAATCCGTTATACTGGAAAATAGCCGATACTTCACCGTCGAAAATGGCACGCGCATTGGCTCCTGCCTGTCCCTTGATATCAATACCTTTATTATCCAACCGTACATTCCGAAGACCTGGCACATCGTACTGTCCATAATGCCCTACGATGACATAAGGTCCTGTAATAGGCACCGGCAAGGCTCCACGGTTTTTTTCGAAAGAGGAAACCAGTGTACGGTCATCCGAATCCACCTTATAGGCATCCATTTTCGGAGTCGCAGGAGTAATAACTGCATCTCCTTCCTTGCTTCCCGATGTTTCTGTACGAGCCGCTTCTTTACGTCTGGCTTCGGCTGCACGAGCTTCGGCAAGTCTTTTTTCCTCTGCCAAGCGTCTGGCTTCGGCTGCTTTCCGTTCCTCCTCACGTTTCTGGGCTTTTTCTATTTCAATTTCTATCAGTCTGTCAATCTGAGCATTCAGTTTGTTTGCCGATTTACGTTGCTTGTTCAACTCACTCTGAAGGCTGCGCTGTTTTTTCTGCAACGAAGCCACCAGTGTCTTCCGCTGCTGTTCCTGTTCCTGCAATTTCTGTTTCTCAACCTCTCCTTGTGCCAACAATTCTTCTTTCGCTTTCCGACTGGCCACCAGTGTACGTTGTTTAGCCGTCACCTGCTGCTGTTTCCGTTGAACCTGAATTCCCTGAAGGCGCTGAAAATCGGCATATTCACGTACATAGCGCATCCGTCGGTACATCTGAGTCAAATTGTCGGCCGAGAAGATGAACATCAGTTTCTCCTGGATAGACTTATTACGATACATGTATTTCACTGACCGCTCATACTTCGCTTTCTTATCGGCCAGTTCCTTTTCCAACCGCGAAAGCTCTGTCTGTAGACGGTCTACTTCCTGCTGGATAGTCTGCACATCGCTCTCAATCGTATTCAGATACTTCTGCCGTTCGTCTATCTGCCCGGTAATCAATGCCAAGTCGGCCAACTGGCTCTTCACATCTTTCTTGGTAGACTGCAACAACGTCTCGGAAGCAGCAATCTGCTCTTTCAGTTCGTTCCGTTGTTGCTCCAACTGACGGATAGCACGAGTAGTCTGTGCCCGAAGCGGCATCAGCCCTACACCTAACACGACCAGCAAACCGACAATCCGTTTCATAATTTCAACAACATTTTCAATAGTTCTGCCAATTCGATACGCTGATAGCGGGAAGACAGTTCCGTACGGGTCTCCCAATCGCTGTTGACAGACAAACGAGAGAATTTCATATCCAGCGAAACCGGTTTATCGATGCCCAATACATTCACCTGCATGTGCTGCGGGAAATTCTTCCCGTCCAATGCGCCAAAATCACTGTACGCCCAGTCCAGCCCATAAGCCGAACCCTTCACACCGATACGAGTCTTTTCCAACAGGCCCTGGTCTGCCGTCGTCCAAAAGCGACAGGACAATATCCTTCCCGATTTCGGTTCCAGACAAGCCAACGTACCGTCCTGAATCACTGTGAAATCCGAAGCATCAGCCACCGACAGCTGCGTCTTGCGGGGCAAAAACAGCTCGTTCAGGAACAACGACTGCAACATGTTGAAATTCAAATCCACATGAGCCAGTTCACTGATGGCGCCAAACGACTCACGTACATACCGTTTGTTCATCCGGTCTACCACCAGAATCCCCTCCGGTGTAATCTCCATCCGGGCCACTTCGATACCCAATAAAGGTGCTACCGAAAGCTGAATAACATCCCCCCGTTTGATACGCAGAGTAGCACTTACCTTGTTCGCACTCTTTCCCGTATTCAGGTTCAAGGCTACTTTCCCCGTCACACACTGCCAGCGGGGAGCCCACTCGATGACCTTCTCCATATAATCCGTACCTGTCAGTCCTCCTATCATAGGAGTCTTCTGTATACGTCGGGTAGAAGAGCAAGAAGCGACCAGCAAGGCAACAAAGCCTGCCAAAAGATAAAAGAATAGGTTCCGTTTCATTCTGCAATGTATTTCTTTAATGCGATTTTCCGTTTCAAGCGTTTCAATTCTTCCGGAGTCCGGGGAGTAGAACCGTCTTCTGGGGTACTACCCATGGCATCGGCCTTCTTCCAGTATTCCAACGCCTTGTCACGGTCGCCCACCATATAATAGATGTCTCCACCGTGTTCCACAATCACCTGGCTGCTGTCTCCACCGTTCTTCAAAGCCTGGTCTATATAGATACGCGCCTCAGTATACTTTCCTTTTTCGAACAGAATCCAGGCATACGTATCCAGATAAGTGGCATTCTCCGGTTCAGCCTTAACTGTCCGGTAACTCATTTCTTCCGCCTTATCCAGATGCTTCCGGTCCACAGACAGGAAATAGGCATAATTGTTCAAAGTTCCGATATTGTCCGGATTGTAGACCAAGGACGAATCGTAAGCGGCATAAGCCTTGTCAGACAATTCTTTACTGCTGTAAATATCTCCGATAATGGCATACAAATCAGACACCAGCTGCTTGTCTGTCTTCTCGTTTACCTGCCCTATTCCTTTGGTGAAAACTTCCAGCGCCTTGTCGCTCTCTTCTTTCTGATAATAAGCAATTCCCAGGTAATAATAGAATTCCATGGCTTCGGGCGAATACTGAAGCGCCGGCAGAGCAACCCGAATCACCTCGTCCAAATCATTGTCACGGATGGCATAACTCAACAACTGCAGACGAGCCGGCTTGTTTTCCGGGTCTAAGGCAAGCACTTGGTTCAGTACCGGTACTGACTCCTTCTCCATATTCTTGGTAATCAGATACTGTGCGCACAGCATGGCCAAATCGGCGTTCTGCTGCGGACGTTC
>URWP01000035.1 GCA_900551645.1 uncultured Bacteroides sp. | reverse complement strand
ATGTAATTCACTCAACAAATTCACCTTTTCAGGAGTTCCAACCGACATGGTCCAAACGCCGGAAGTTTCTTTTTGCCAGCCAACTTCTTCTTTATCTGTTGAAACTTTTACACCGCAAGCACATAGACATAATGTACTTATGAATATCCAATACTTTTTCATACGATCACCACTGATGATAATTAGATTCTACTATTTTAACAATGGACTATAACTTCTCATTTCATTCAAATGTTTATTACTGATTGACTGAAGGAACAGAGCAAAATTTCTATACAGAACATCATGATGCTCCTATCGTACCTATTCCCTCTATTACACCTGCTATTTAAAAAGTGTAATTTCCGCCAGTCCTGCTCTTCCCTCCGACACATCTTCTATGGTTAGCCGAAAGTATCTGAGTTTCTTTCCCAGACGTACCGGTTTAAAATCCCAACCCGTACATTCACGCTCATACAGAAGTTCCCACGAAGCCCCGTCTTCCGAGACCTCTACCCGATGCTTATATGAAGAACTGTCTTTCTGGAAACGGATGCGGCTGGCGATGATATCCGTCGGCTCTGTTAGTGTCAGTGTGATGACCTGCGGAAAAGTATCCTCGCCGGCAATCCACCAACTGAAATCATCACTGTCGGTCAGGTTCGATTCCGGATAACCGTCTTGGGTGGAGGAAACCTTAACCGATTCAATTTCCGCTACCGGCCTTTCCAATATCTGTTTGTCCCAACGAGTCGGCTTGACAACTACACCATCTTCCTCATTGCCGGTAAAAGGACGATGGTAACCGTCCGGCAGGTATTCTCCTTCAAAACGACGGGTAGTAATCTCCGTTTTACCGCTCTGCAGTCCCTCCGATGTAGCCGTCAGGGTAATCCGTCCAGCCTTCTTAGTAGTGCGGACAAAAGCAAATCCAACGCCTCCTTCTACGCGCTGCGGGTTGATGCCGATCCGGCGGATACCGTCACCTATCAATGTACCCTCACCAGTAACAGTAATACGAATCTCCGCATCTGAAGTGTTTACTCTTGTACCGTTTTCATCGCAGATGATGAAATAGACCGGAATCATATCGCTACCGTCTGCAACCGGAATGACAGGATGATCGGGAACAACCACTTCCACATGATGAGGTGCACCCGGAGTACGGACCGTATGAGTGGTAACTACTTTCCCGTCCACCACGCCTTCTGCTTTCAGTTCTCCGCTTTCATAGCCACCGGCATTGAAGAGATAGAGCGGACTTCCGCCCTTTTCGATGATGGCTCCATAAGTATCCTTCTGCGCTTCCCGTGTCTGCTGTCCGATCAGTTTCCCATTCCGGTAAAGACGAACTTCATCGCAATTAGAAAAGACCGGTATATCGGTTGTCGATGAGATGTATTTCTCCGAGGAGTTGAAAGAAGCGATATGTACCATCGGCCCCTCATAAAGTCCCGGTTGAGAGACTTCTTTCGGACGCATGCTCTGCATCATGTAGTAGCTGAACTTCGGATAACGGTTCACATCGACCACACCACAGAACATCGTATACTCTTCCGCCCCCCGGTTATAGTCGTTGTAACTCCACAAGAAATGGCCGCCCATACGCGGATTGGCATCCAGCATGCACCAGTCGAAATAGCCTTTCCCTATCAGCTGCTGGAAACGTCCGCGGCATTGCTTCATCTGCTCCTCTTCATTCTCATCCAGGCGTACACGCGGTTTTTCACCTACTCCGTCACCCCATTCACGCGTAAGGAGCGGCTTGACAGCAATCTGGTCGTCCAGGTAATTACTCATCACATTCCCGTCCTTCGGGAAACGGCCCACCTGTTTATAGAAAACATCATAGTAAGGTTCCGTCTCTTCATGGCTGAAATAGTCGGCAGATGTATACATCTGATCGCCGGGATACTCTTCATGGGCAATCCAATAAATGGCTTTGACCACCTCCAACGGATAATGCGTCTCATTCAGCGCAGTCTCCCAAAGGACTATGGACGGATGGTTACGGTCGCGACGAATCATCTGTCTGGCCACCTGGCAAAGCCGTTCGGTAAATACCGGATCCTCGTTGAAATATTGCCATCCGGGAATACATTCAACCACCAGCAGTCCGTACCTGTCGCAAGCGGCAAGAAAAGCCGGGTCCTGGGGATAATGGGCGGCACGCACGGCATTATAACCACCCCGTTTCATGTCGATCACATCACGTTCCTGCATGGAATTGGAAGCCGCATCCCCTACATACGGGAACGACTGATGGCGGTTGGCCCCGACCAGGTAAAGATGTTCACCGTTGATAAAGAAACCTTTGTCGCGGTCGTATCGGATGGTACGGATACCTATTGTTTCCGTACGGGAGTCGACCGTCTTACCGTCCACCTTCACCTGACACTCCAGTTCATAAAGGTGCGGATGATAGGGATGCCAAAGAAGTGGCTTACTGACAGTCAGGGTCTGCTCCAGACAACAGTCGTCTCCACCTTCCAGTGAGAACGGATTCTCCTGTTCTGCCACCACCTTTCCTTCCTCATCCCTCAGCACGGACTGCAACACCCCATTGCGGCATTCCCCATGACCGTTCTTCAGGCTGGTACGGACTGCCACCAAAGCTTCTTCCTTCTCCACTTTCGGGTAAGTGATGAAAAGTCCACCGCCCGCCACTTCATCCGCCTCCAGTTCGTCGGAGATATGTAGCTTGTCGGTGACAACCATCTTCACATCCCTGTAGATTCCACTGTAATAATAAAAATCCAGACGATCCTGGGGCTTTCCCGGAGGAGTCAGCGAATCGTATGCGGCAGACACACGCAGAGCCAGGAGGTTGTCATCGTTCCAGTTGACATAATCAGAGATATCCGATGTGAAACCAACATACCCTCCCTTGTGTTCTGTCACCTTATGACCATTGACAAACAGTTCACAAGCATTCATCACTCCCTCGAACGACACGGCAATACGTTTACCCGCATAATTCTCCGGAAGTTTGAAATACCGACGATACCAGCCGATACCGTCGTAGATAACATCCCCACCGCAATGTTTCTTTTCCAGTTGCATGATATGAGGAATGGTTGCAGGTATCCATCGGGAATCATCCAGACCGACATCTTCACCGTGTGCAACATCCCCACGATAGAAAGCCCAGTCCGTATTCATATCCAATGTGATACGGGCATTTTCTTTTCTTGCACAGGCAGTACCTATCAACACCAGAAGCAATACCCATATACTGTTCATCTTGGTAAATCCATTCATATACAATAACTCCATTTTATTTATACGGTGATTGATCTTTATTAAACTTCTCCATTTGTCCGGATTCCTATTCCTTCATTTCTGCAGCATCCCGATAAGGGGCTATTTCCATGGACTTTATCACGGCTCCGTTGACCGTCTGGCGCAAGCCCAGAACCAGGACATTCTTCTTGTCCTTACCGAAATTCAACCAGCATTCGGGCAGATAGAATTCCCGCTGCGGACCGGCTTCCCAATGGCGGCCGATGTTGTGGCCATTCAACCACATGAACCCGTTGCCGGAAGCGTTAATCCTCATCAGCCAGGGAATCCAGACAGAGGGGTTCTGAGAAGGTAAGGTAAACTCGATACGATACCAGGTCAGCAGCCCGTCCTGTTCTGCCACCGGCTGTATCCCGTTTCCCTTCCGGGGAATCTCCGAACGGATGTCAAGCGGAACCACCGACCAGTCCCCATCGTCGAATCGGGGCAGAATCCAGCCTTCTGTCACACCAGCCGCATCAGCAGCATATTCCCATTCAAGCGGATGCGACAAAGCTGTCTCCGAAACGGAAAGCCCGGCTTCACGGATTCCGGAAAGTTCCTCCATCGGTACATATCCGTGGGCATGGCCCAAATTTTCATAGACAACCAAAATCTCATTCTCCCCTTCCTGTAAGGTGCCGGAAACATCGAACCGGTTGTCATACTCATCCGGACGTATACGATCAAAACAGTTCCGTGTGGTCCATGTCTGTGCATCAGCTTTGTCAGGGAAAAGACGGACGACATTCTTCCCGTTCACCTGTACAGATACAATATCTCGTGTAAACATATTGAACAGCAGATACTTCTCATTTTCCACCTGTTGTCTGCTCAAGTTCACTTTGGCCCGGAACAGGCTATACCGGAAATCATTAATGCCTAAATCAGGCAAAGAGACCAAACGAGATAAAGGAATCCATTGTGCTTTCTCTGTCGAATCTTCCCTCCTTTTCACCGAGGCGATGCGCACCGGGGCAGGTAAACGAGAAGGACGTTCTATGGCAGATTGTTTTTTAGGCCACCACACACCTTTCTCCGGATTCTTTTTTACAGGTATTACCAACACCTTCGTATCCAAAGGACCCAACTCATAGGTTACCTGTATCGGTGACACAGCCAAAGAATCCCCCTTTTGGGATTCGTCTACTTGCATCAATACTTTATTCCCATTCTGATCGATATTATACATCGCCTGCCGAGGCGACTGTATCTTTCCCGGCAATAAGGTTGCCTTCCCTTTACAGAGTTTACCCGTATCCGTGTTATGCAGAAAGACAAACAAAGTACCATCTTTCGCCATCCTAACTCCTCCGAATACAGATTCTGGAACTCCTTCTATCTTACAAGGTCCTCCCGTAGATCTTACCAACTGCGATTCATACTTATGAAGGAATTCTCCCAATCCTTTTGCTGCCAAATATTTATCACCCACAGCACCACTTTCATGGATAGCGGCATTGTAATCATACGAAGTAGTCATCCCGCGGGCTCCCCAACCGGAAAAATGGGTACCTCCGGCAAACATGTAATAGTTTATCCCCGTACATCCGCCCAACATGCTCATCAGACCAATGGCCTTGAAATGACGGGCATCCGAATAATGCTCTTCACTCAGCGTACCAGTCACCAGAGAAAACCAACCACCCTGCAGTTCTGTCACAAAGCCGGGAGCGTCAGGCTGACTACTCTTCAGAGAGACCATCCGGTGGGCACAACTCGGTGCATCCGACTGGCCGACATAATAATTGTCACAATCGAACACCTGAGAAAGTTCCTTATCGCTGCTTCCACGACATTCTCCAGTCAGACAAGTAAAGACTGGAATATCGAACCCGTTCCGACGCACGGAACGGTAGAGTTCCTTCAAAAAATAAGACTTGTTCTCACACCCATGGGCATTGTATTCATTCTCTATTTGGATAAGGATGATACCTTTCCCGCCTTTCGGCTTTCTGGTAAGCTGTTCATCGGCCAATGCCTTGCAGACAGCATCGAACCAATGGACACACCAACGTACGTGGGTAGGATCCGCACTGCGCAACCAAAGCCCCTGATAGCCCTGAGGACGGAATTTAGCCAACCAACGGGGATATGCTCCTCCCGAGAATTCCGCACAGATGAATGGTCCCGGACGAACTATCGTATAAAAGCCAAATTCATCCTGTGCCATCTTCAACCATCTCTTTATATCAGAAAAGTCAAACTTTGTCGTATCTGATAATCCCGCAGGCATTTCCCGTTCATGCCAGTTCCATGGAACATAAGTCTCTACCGTATTAAAGCCGGCCTCCTTTATCTTCTGGAAACGGTCACGCCACAATTCTTCGGGACAACGGAAATAGTGAAAAGCGGCACTATAGATGAATACATCCTTACCGTCAATGGTCATACAAGAACCGTCATAACGAATACGGTCTGGATTTGAAAACTCTTTTGCCGGTATCGTCTCTACCGCAAACAAACGGAAACCGGACGTTACAGCTATCATAAACAAAATTATCTTCTTCATCGATTTCATATAATAAAATGTCATAATCAAATATCACTCAGTATATGATTCCAATAGTAATTCAGAATATTTCTCCGATATTTTTAATACCAATTCGGCAAACAGTGTATTGGCCCACGCAAACCAACCTCTGGAAAAATCTGCAGGATTATCTTTATGAAAACTTTCATGAATAAATCCGGTATTCCCATCCGTATTGACCAATACACGCAGA
Source organism: uncultured Bacteroides sp. (assembly GCA_900551645.1). Taxonomy (GTDB): domain Bacteria; phylum Bacteroidota; class Bacteroidia; order Bacteroidales; family Bacteroidaceae; genus Phocaeicola. The sequence continues at coordinate 11,548 of URWP01000035.1, read as the reverse complement.
CATTCCGCTATCTCTTCCTTGTCTTCAGAAGTCAAAGCTTTCGAAATTATACTCATCGGCCAGATTTTATCTTTGCCACAATGTGGCCCACCGATTCCTTCAGCCACTGTTCCCTTAAAAAAATATGGATTATGCTTACTCCACACAAATTTGCGTGTATTCTGATAAACCGGATCATCTGCATTTACATATCCAAAATACGGAACAGAAAGCAGACTTGGATTATTCGCATCGTCCATCAGATTACATCCACCATATCCATCCACCTCATAAGCATAGATTTTACCAAAAACCGGATGATTCACTATTCCATATTTCTGTATAGCTTCATCAACTTCTTTTTTCAAACGTTCTGTCTGATTAAGTAAATTCTTTCCGTTACCGGTGGTTCTGATAATTTCAGAAAGCTGACGCATAGAGGCAACAATAAACATATTCGATGGAACCAAAAAGCCAAAAATTGTAGCATCATCCGATGGCCGGAAACAGGAAACGACCATGCCCACCGGATTAACCGGATTCCCGGTTCGGTTCACTAATGTACCGATAGCGTTTCCTGTATGACGCTCGAAAGAATAAGGACCCTCACTTTCTTTACGTTGCTGCTCCTGAAAGGTTTTCAGCACTAATGCCATGGCTTTTTCCCATTTTGCTGTAAAAATTGAAGTATCACCTGTAGCTTTCCAGTATAAATAAATCAAACGAATTGGATAACAAAGTGAATCAATCTCCCATTTTCTCTCATGAACATCTTTACACATTCTCGTGCCATCAGATTGCCAACCATTACCTGTGGGACCATCATTGAAAGCATTTGCATAAGGGTCTAATAATATGCAGTCTAGTTGTCTGCTTATCAAGCCTTTTATCATTTCCTTCAAATCGTTATCCTTAGCTGCTAACGATAAATAATTCTGTACCTGTGCCGATGAGTCTCTCAACCACATAGCATTTATATCTCCGGTTATTACAAATGTATCAGGATGCCCATCCCTTATCCTAAATTTTACAGTCGTATCCAGTGTATTTGGAAAACAATTGATAAACAACCATCTCAATTTAGGATCAATAATTTTTTTAGCCACCTTATTAATTTCTTTTTCGACTAGCTTTGATGTAAAAAGTCTTTGTTCAAATGGTGGACGCCGTGAAACATATGTTGCATCGTTTTCAAAAATTATCTTATCAGACTTTACACATGCTGACAAAGCTACACATACAGTAAAAGGTGAAAAAAATAAATTAGCAAGTAATATTTTATATAAAACATGCATATCACCAGAAATTTAACAACAATAAGACTTCAATTATAAGTCTATGCATACTTCTACAAAGAGTACATAAAAAATACTCTTTATAGAAGTAAATGCACATGAGACTTACTCTAACCTTAAAACAACAATGATAAATGAAGAACTTAAAAATATAAACACACCCTTTTTACTAAGAGGCTCCTAAAAGAATTCCCATTTACAAATCTTATATTTCTTATCAGAATAATTCTTTACAATATATTTCCAATTAGTCTTTGAACCATTCGTTTTTAAAAGTAAAATATTAAATTTATTTTTCTTATAATCAAATGATTGACCATCATCTTCAATTAAACGGAATGTTGCTTCATTGGAAATACCATATCCTCTACATGTAATTTCAAAAACAGTATTTTTATTAATATATAACTCTGGTTTAGCTACCGGTATTACACTATTTTCTTTTACATATATAGGTAATTTAGAATATTCAGTTTCAATCTCATAATAGTCACCACCTACATATTTCTTTCCTGTATGAAAATCAAACCAATTACCTTTAGGAAAATATACTTTACGTTTATCGCCTTTATTATACAAAGGTGCAACCATCATATTTTCACCTATCATATATTGGTCATCTATACTCCAAACATTTTTATCTTCTACATAATCCATTACTAAAGGACGAAAAGGAGGAGTTCCTTTTTCATAATAGTCAAAAAATGCTGTATACAAATAGGGTATCAGACTCATACGTTGATTCAATAGCTTTCGTACAATATCCTCCATATTCTCTACATTGGGTAATTTTTCACCTTTATTATTTTTTTCTTTATCAGGCTGCCACCAAGAAGGCATGTCCAAATACCACATATTCAAAACAGCTTGTGGCGATAATAATACAAGCTGTAATCTATGAAATAATTCTTCAATAGAAGAAGATTCACGTAATTCTGGAGACCATAACAAACCACCAAAAGCAGCATTGTTTATCATTTGAATATATTGCTTGAAATCATACGTATCACTATATAACGTAGCGGGCACTGAGGACATAAATAATCCTGACGAACGGTAATCTTGAAATGTTCTAATATTATTCCTTTCAAAAAGTTCATTCATCATTTTTACATATAACGAACCGAAAATTTGGTGCATCTGTTCACCATCTATTCCAGAAGGAAATTCAGACATATCAGGAAATCCCCAATTTCCTTCTCCTGAAGAAATATCTGAATTATCACATTCATCCATTTTAAATGAAGCAATGCCATCATCTACCAATATTTGATGATAATCTGTATATATTTTACGAGCATCTGCCAAAGAAAAATCAGGTACAAGACCACTCCAGACCAAGAAATTTCCAGAAAACGGTTTTAACGGCTTATAAATTGGAGAATTAGGGTGTACATAAGCATGTTCCCATAAATTTAATTTAAAACCCTTTAAACTCATATTCGAAATAAATTGTTTATAACTTGGGAAACGCTTTGTATCCCATACATAAGAACATGAATATGAATTAGTTTGCCATCTAGGCTCTAGTCCCAAAACATCACATGGTAGTTTTTTATCTCTAAAATATCCTGCTATATCTTCTACCTGATGCTGATTAAAGTCATATTTCGTCCGATATTTTATTCCTAATCCCCACAAAGGAGGTAAGCATCCACCGCCAGACAACAGATTATATCGCTCTACAACCTTACGCAAATCAGGTCCTGTTATAATGAAAATCTCAACACCTTTTGTATTAGGTACATCAATATACACATATTTTGTACTACTTTTTACAGTATACAAATCTTCAGCAGAGGTAATATTTTTATCATGATTGCTCTCCTTAATGGTTACTCCATTTTCTTTTAATTCATTTTCAGTACCACACAAAAAAGTTGTATACTTTAAGGTATTAACTAAAATACCATACCCCAACGTAGAAACATAAAAAGGCTGCGGCGCATGTGTATATCCCAAATTCTTTAATGGATGATCATTTACAATAGGTTTCTTCTTTAATCCACGCTGAGTAAAACTTCCCATTTGTAACCCAAATCCATATAACTGTTCACTCTCTTTCAAAGGAACATAAACTGAACATCCACGTTTATTTTGTTTAATAACAACCTCAGACAAATCAAAAGGTAATGTCTTTACAGCACTTTGCTGCATATTTTCAGACTTAGGCTTACAACCCAATAACTTAAAAGGTGTATACGGATCTACATCTCCTAAAGTCAAACTAATAACTCCGGGAGCAATCTCTTTAATACTCACTTCACTATGTACAACAGAAGATGCACTTATGAACAAAGTACTAAATTCCCATAATATTAATAACAATATTGAATTCCTCATTACGATCTTAAAATTAAAACTAATTTTATAAGTAGAGAAGCTTATCTATTTAGAATTCAATAAATAATACCTCTCTACTATAACCATTAAAAAAACAAATCAATAATTACTGTAATGGATCAAACGAACCGCCCCATTCATTATTTTGTTCCAATTTCGAATTACGATCCAAATCTTCCTTTTTAATAGGATAGAACCAATGGTTCAAATCAAGATTAAACCTATAAATACTTTTATCACCATCCACACAATCTATATACTCAAAATAGAATAATTTACGTACTTCAGGATCCATCATATCCTTGTTCCAATCAAATTGTCCCTTCTGAATAATCGAATAATCATCTATTACCGGATATAAAGTGGAACGATATTGAAGATTATTCAAAAGATCAAAACGTTTCCAACGTCGTAAATCATTCCAACGTTTCCCTTCATATGCAAATTCAATGAAACGTTCGTTTACATAAGCCTCTCGAATCTCATCCTGACTGGTAGCCGTTATGCCATACCTTCCGTCTGTAGACTGAATTCCGGCACGTTTACGAATATCATACAAAACTTGTAATGCTTCAGTTTTTTTATCTAGTTCATTTGCACATTCTCCGTAATTCATCAATACTTCAGCAAAACGTATTTCTATCCAATCTGTCTCAGCATTATAGATTTCTGTAACAGCTAAATCATCTAAACCTTTCTTTTGGAAAAAATTCGCACCAGATGGCATTGTTCTAGATATTTCATCCAGTACCAAAGAAACATTTAAATCACCATCTTTCCTCCAGGCATTCCAAAACTTCATATTATTCTTCAGATGATCAGGACAATAATATTCCATCCCTGGGCAAAAGATAGTAGCGTGGAAACGAGGGTCTCTATTAACATAAAAATCTGATAAAAATTGCTTATTATAAGTCCTATCATTTTTTAGCCGGTTTAAATCAACCTCCAATGGTGTACCATCTAACTTTGGATATGCCATTATTAAAGAAAAAATAGCTTGATTACAACTCGCCATACCCATAGTCAATGGTTCAGGACGTATAGCATTTTGATCAAATGCATGATCCGGATAATAAAACTGGTTTACCATAATCACTTCTTTATTCTGCTCATCATACCAAATATCAGCAAAATTACCTTCATAAAGTCCTTTACCTACACTTTTCAGAAAATTGATAGCTGCTTTATTGGCATCATATGCATCCTGCCAGCGCTGTTGATCATTGTTGGGATTAAACAGTGGACTGGCATATTGTAGCAATACACGGCCTTTAAAAGCCATAGCACAGCCTTTATCGATACGACCATAGTTTTCATTTTCCCATTTGTCAGGCAAACTGGCTATTGCCTCATCCAAATCCGCTAATATCTGTTTCACACACTCTGAAGTAGAACTTCTTGGAACCAACAATGAATTTAAATCTGAAACATCCTGCGGCTGTAAAATCATTGGAACTCCTCCCAAGGAGAATACTTTACCCCAATAATCCCATGCGCGCCAAAACAATGCTTGTCCTCTTAATTGCTTCTTTTCATCTTCATTCAGTACAGTTACACTCTCAAGATTAGCTAAAAAATAATTTATCTTATCAATATTCTTATAATCCAATCCCTGAGCACAATTATCCACTGTTATTTCACCACGCACATATTGACTCATATCAGTAGGTCCATTCATACCTTCATCCGTATTATTGGCAGAAATAGGCCAACCTGGCATCATACTTCCATAAATATCAGTCAAAAAAGCATTGACCATATCTGGATTCTCCCATACTCCATCTGGTGTTATAGCACTGGTATTTTCATAATCCAAACTGCAACTCCCCAATAATAAACTACAAAATAAACCAACAATTATATTTTTCTTTTTCATAGCTGATTTGTACTTAAAATTTCACATCAATACCAAAGTTGAACGAACGCATAATCGGATAATCATTTCCTCCTCCCAATTCAGGATCATAATATTTAAAACTACTCCAACAGAACAAATTTGTTCCAGAAATAAATAAACGGACATTATCAAAGATTTTATTATAGAACTGATTCTTCGGCAAATCATAACTTAATGTAATGTATTTCAAGCGCATAAAATTCGCTTTCTTAAACCAGAACTGACTATCCTTATCCCGATAAGTACTCGGCACATTGGCACTAACCATACGAGGCAAAGACGCATCAGGATTATCAGGTGTCCAACTGTCATCATACCAACCGGCATACATTCGGTTCCATTCTACATTACCGGCAATGCTCCGGTATGACTTGTACAATCCCAACTCACCGGCAAACATCATATCCAGACTTAAACCTTTCCAACTACCTCCCAAATTCAAGCCATAAACTACCGGAAAATTTTTGTCACGCAGCACCACACGATCCCAATCATCAATCACACCATCGGGTACTCCATTCGGTCCAGTATGATCTTTATAAACAATGTCACCTAGTTGAGGTTTCATTCCATTAAAAGTATAATTAGGGTTTGCCGCATTGAAGTCATCCAATTCTTCTTGTGTCCGGATAATCCGGTCGAAATCATATCCAACAATACGGGAAGTAGAAGTTCCAATCGGAATATCAATCCATTGGGCATTCTCAGCGTAATCTTTATACTTGATTTCATTCCATCCATACGACAGCGTCAAGTTCCCATGATAAGTAAAATCTTTACTACTACCTTGATATCCCAATTCCAAATCAATACCTTGAGCATTCATTTTTCCATAATTTTCGGCAGGCATATCACGACTGTATGTAGTAGGCAAAGTGGCCTGACGGTTATCCAAAATGTCATACGATTTACGGAACCAGTAATCAAATGTAAAATGCCAGTTTTTAAAGAAATTCATATCTATACCTACATCATAACTCAATGCTTTTTCCCATGTCAAATTCGGATTTACGACCTTACCGTATGTCAATCCTGTATTTTTCGAAGGATCTTTTCCAAAATAAGCATTTTTAGTATCCGAATTTGATAAATAAGACTCCATCCATTGCCATCCACCCACAGAATCATCACCTGTCAAACCAACGGAACCACGAATTTTCATAAATTGAATCCACTTCTTATTAAAAAAGTTCTCTTCAGAAAGCACCCAAGCAGCAGAACCAGCAGGAAAAAATCCCCAACGCTGAGAAGGAGCAAAATTCATAGAACCATCCTCGCGAAAAGAAAACGACAACAAATATTTGTCCGCATACGAATAATTGAATTGTCCCACATACGACATACGTCCGTTTCGACTAGCGACATCTCCTCCACCATATGTATCAACACGGCTATCGCTAGCAGCCCAAAACTGGTCATATAAATATACCGGAAACGTCTCACGACCTCCATAAACTTGAGATTTGTATTCCTCATACCATTCTGTCAATAAAACAGCATCTAACCTATGTACTTCATTAAATGTATTCGAGTAGTTTAAATAAAAGTTTAATTGTTGTTCATCCCCCCAATCAGAGCTTTTCTCAATATAGTCTTTACTTAACCATGAAGATTTTTTTACTCCAACAATATCTTCATCTTTTATTGATATTATACGGCCATTAGCTCCACTTTTTTTAGGTACATAAATATCATAATTTTTATAAAATCCTTCTTTAGCATTGTGTATCCAACTCTTACTATATTGAACACTCATACTCATCCCTTTAAAAAAAGGAAATTTATATGTCATTTTAAATACAGCAGTTGGCTTTAAATAGGTTTCATGATGATATCCTCCATCATTTCGTGCTCTTGCGGCAGGATTTAATGGTCCATTTGTATCTAATACTTTTCCTGATTCTGAGAACACTGGAATTTCTGGTTGAGATATCCTCAATGCAGAATATATGCCATTAGGCCATCCATTATCTTCATGTCCATCACTTGCAGTTCTACCTATTTTATTATTATTTAATGAGAATCCAACATATGCCTCTAAATACTTTGTCACATCTGCACTTACATTCATACGGAAATTATATTTATCATATGTCATGGGCTCCAGAAAACCTTGCTGTTTTACATATGATGCAGCTCCAAAATATCGTATTTTATCACTTCCTCCAGAAACACTTATGTTATGACTTTGGGTTGTTGGATTCTGCCAGACCGATTCTAATAGATCATAACCATATCCACCATTGATAGAAGCTATATGATCAATCTCTTCCTGAGTCCATTTTTGAGCAGGAGTTGTACATACTCTATTATACAACAAAGCTGTTTGCACTCCATCTGTCAAATCCTGATTACCCGTACGGGAATCAATACTAAAACCATATGAATAATTAATAGTAGGTTTACCTTCTTTTCCTTTTTTAGTTGTTACAATAATAACACCACCAGAAGAACGGGAACCATAAATTGCTGCTGATGCAGCATCCTTCAATACTGAAATACTTTCTATTTCATTAGAACTTAAATTATTAAAATCTGTCGCATCACGTACTACCCCATCAATAACGTATGTGACCGGTTGTGGATTATATTTCTTTTCTTTCCAAGAAGAAGTTGTACGAATTGATATTTCAGGATTATTACCAGGAATACCACTTGAGGTTCCAATATTAACACCAGCCATTTTTCCGGCTAACAGATTTCCGGCAGAAGTAGTTGGTATTGTATTCAAATTTTCCCCCACTTTCATACTTGCCACAGCCCCCGTTAAAGATGCTTTCTTTTGCGACAAATAGCCTACAACTACCACTTCCTCCAAAGCCTTCGAATCTTCTCTCAATACTATAGATAAAATCTTTTGCTTGCCTACTTTCACTTCCTGATCAGCATAACCGATGTACGAAACCTGAAGTATAGCCCCTTCCGGTACGTCCAAAGAAAAGTTACCGTCTATGTCCGTAATTGTTCCATTCGCCGTTCCTTTTACCACGACATTCGCACCGATAATAGGTTCACCTGTAGCATCCAGAATCGTACCTTTAACCATTTGGGATTTCTTTCCAGACTGCGTATCAACCTGTTTCCGGATGATAATATGCCCATTACTGTAAGTTGCTACGCAATCTGTTCCGTCCAACAATTTCACCAGTACTTCCTGAACCGTACCCTTTTCAGGCATATTCCGGATAACACGCGAGTCATCAATGTCCTGAGATTTGTAATCGATAAAAAGCTTCGTCTGCTTCTCGATCTGTTTAAATACACTTTTCAACGGAATGTTGCTTCCTGTCAGACGGACAGACTGTTGTTGGGCGTAGGCAAAGAGGCTGCATGTAGATAATGCGGTGATACACAACAGCCGAGAAATTTTTTTTCTACTTTCTTCTAGCATCAGATTTGTTAATTTCATATATTTGTAAGTTGAAATTTAAGTGTTTAAAAATAGTTTTGTTTCAAGGTCCTATACGAACAAAATTAAAATACTTGGTTTCAAACACCGGGAAGGGGAGTTGGCGCTGTTCTTTCCGGTTTTCTTTTTCTGATAATTCCTCCTTCTTCTACTTATTTGACAATGATACTTTTTCCCTTGATTATATATTGTATACCTATTAACTGATGCAGTATTTCCATGACATCTTCAATCTTTTCATCAGGTCCGAACTTGACGTTATACAAATCTGTTCCATAACGGGTAGCATTGTATTGGAAAGTGACTCCATACTTCTTTTCAAGAGTAAGAATCATCTGTTCGAAGGTGACATCCTCAAAAATCAGATACCCCTTGCGTGCCATCCTGAACAACGATAAATCTACCCGGTTCATCCGCACACTCTTGTCTGTATGTGAAAATACCAGCTGTTCACTCGGCTGTAGCACATAAGACTCCTCTGCCCCTTCTTTCAGACTGACCTTCACACTTCCTTCTTCCAGTGTAGCCATGGTATAATCTTCCCCGGCGTAGGACTTTACGGTAAATACTGTACCTAAAGCCTGTACATCCAGTCCTGAAGTCTTTACGATAAAAGGTTTCTCCTTATTTTTGGATACTTGGAATGAAGCTTCACCGGTCAGATACACCGTACGTGAATCCAACTGTTTGAAATCCGACGGATATAAGAGGGTAGATCCGGCATTCACCCAGACACGCGAACTGTCAGGCAATACAAGCTCACAAGTTTCGCCATACGGAACAAACGTCTCACACATTTCGGTCGACTGCCGAAGAGTCAATTGTCTGGTTGTCCAATAAGTTCCACCTGCTGTCATCACAAAAATTGCGATAGCAGCCGCATATCTCATCCACCTCATCCGGATTCGTTTCCCACGATAGAACGACAGTCCCATCCGTTCCTGCAGACGGTTCCATTCATTCCACGTGTCCGAAGATATTTCCCCGGCCGATTCATCCCAATACTGATGCAACGCGTCTTCCTTTTCTGCTTGATTCTGCTGCGCACGTAACCATTTCCCGAACACAGCCCTTCCCGCCCGGGTGAAATGCTTTCCAACATACAGTTGGAATATTCTTTTAATTGATTCGTGTGTTTCCATTTTACCTGCTTTTATACATATGTAGGTTTAAACCGGAAACACACACAAGTCAATCAAGAAAAAATACATTAATTTTAATTTTTCTTTCGAGCAATAGATAAATGAAAGAAAATATATTGATAAACAAGGGCTACCTGTCAACCTACTTCAGTACATTACAGCGAAATTCTCTGTTTGGAAAGAATATTATTTACTTTTCATACAAAAAGCATATACATTTCCTCCAAAGTCAGAAACAAATAATGTATTTCCAGAAAAAGAAACCGAACTGAATATCGGGGCCCCCAAATCATATTTTGCTGTTATACTTCCCTTATTTTTATCTACAGCATAAAGATAACCGTCCGAAGCTCCTACAAAAACAGTATTTCCAACTATTATAGGGCTCGTTTCTATTGTCTGAGAGTCAGGACGTGTATAAGATGATGTATAAATCAAGGCTTTTCCTACAGGACAATGCCATTTCTCATTCAACGTACTTCTGTCAAGAGCAACCAAACCATCCCTTGATGTACCAAAAATTATTTCATTTTCTGAGATGACAGGTGTGGAGGTTGCATCTACACTATAAGGTAAATCTTTCCGAACAATAATATCGCCTTTTTTTGCATCCATTATGAAAAACGCTTTATCTGATATCAGATAAAGGAGTCCGTCCTTTATTGCTGGAGATGAGGCTCTGAATCCAAGACCATCCTGCGATTTGCTCCATAACATTTTTCCTGTTTTTACATCATTCCCGTAAAGTGCCCCCCATTGTGTAGAACCTATAATCACTTCATCGGAAACTGATAATGTAGCCGTTGAACCTTGGTTTTGTCCCCAGTCACGATTCTGCCACAACATTTCACCCGTAGAAGCATCTATGGCTTGCAGGTATTTACCTGTACCAGCATAAAGAATTCCATCTTTTGTAGCCAATCCTTCTGTCAATGAAGGTAAAACACCCATTCCAATATCCTTTTTCCAACACAATGAACCGTTGTTACAGTCTATGGCATAAATAATACCATAAATATCTTGTGCAAAAACTTTGTCCTTATCTATCGCTATCGTATTCTTTATTGAACCTTCCACATGATGTTTCCATACAATCTTTCCCGTTTTAGCTTCTAAAGCATAGATAGCAGCACGGCCTCTGTTATCATCATCAACAGATGCAATATAAACCATTCCGTTATATACAATAGGAGAAGTCATGAAAATATTCCCTCCCACATTTGTACTCCATGCAAGATTGAGTAACGAATCAAGCGGACAAGAAATGATTCCACCTATATGTTCAGAATTGGCCAGAAGATTAGTCCAGTTTCCACCCAGTTCTACCAACACTTCTCCCGGCGAATATTCAAACTTCTTTTCTTCTACACGCTTTTCACCATTTGAAAACTCAGCAGTAACAAGCAGTTTAAGTTCCTTATCATAACTCGTTGGTTGAATTAAAATTTTAGATATTTATAAATGGGAAAGTTGCACATAT
>URWP01000034.1 GCA_900551645.1 uncultured Bacteroides sp. | reverse complement strand
ACCTAACAGTGCATGTGGCAATTCCGGTTCTTCATCAGGTACTTTACCTATATCGTGCAGCAGACCGGCACGTTTGGCTTTTTTGGGGTTCAGACCCAGTTCCGAAGCCATTACTGCACACAGGTTGGCTGTTTCACGTGCGTGCTGTAACAGGTTCTGTCCATAAGAAGAACGGTACTTCATTTTACCGATGATACGGATCAGTTCCGGATGTAGACCGTGTATACCTAAGTCGATGGTTGTACGTTTACCGGTTTCAATGATTTCTTCTTCTACATGCTTACGTACTTTGGCTACTACTTCTTCGATACGTGCCGGATGGATACGTCCGTCAGTTACCAATTGGTGTAAGGCCAGACGAGCGATTTCTCGGCGAACCGGGTCGAAAGCAGAGAGTACGATAGCTTCCGGAGTATCGTCTACTACAATCTCTACACCTGTTGCAGCTTCCAGAGCACGGATGTTGCGCCCTTCACGGCCGATAATACGTCCCTTGATTTCATCGGATTCGATGTGGAATACCGTTACAGAATTTTCGATGGCAGTTTCAGTAGCCACTCGTTGAATAGACTGGATGACGATACGTTTTGCTTCACGGTTTGCGGTCAGTTTGGCATCGTCCATGATATCGTTGATGTATGATTGAGCCTGTGTTTTTGCTTCTTCCTTCAGGGATTCTACCAGGCGTTCTTTTGCTTCTTCTGCGGAGAGTCCGGATATGGCTTCCAGTTTTTCACGTTCCTTGGATTGCAATATGTCCAACTCTTCTTTTTTCTTTTCAATGATGACTAATTGCGCATCCAGATTTTCCTTGATAGCATCTGTTTCGTTCCGTTTACGCTGCAGTTCCTCATTTTTTTGGTTCAGCACCATTTCGCGCTGTTTCAGCTTGTTTTCTGCCTGCTGAATCTTTTGGTTGCGGATAGCTACTTCTTTTTCCAAATCAGCTTTCTTGTTCAGAAATTTTTCTTTTACTTCCAGCAACTTGTTTTTCTTAATCACTTCGGCTTCGTTTTCGGCCTCTTTCAGAATGTTGTCATATTTCGTTTTCAAGCCATGCTTGAAAAAGATATATGAGAGAGCTCCTCCCACCAGGAAGGTCACTACGGCTACGACAATTGTTATACCTATACTCATTTTTTCTTTAATTAAACATATAATAAAAAAACGCACAAACCTTCAGTCAGATCAAAATCTGGCTTCAGCTTGTGCGTGATATTTCTTTGTTGATATCTGAACGTCACTCAAAGTCTTTCCTGATACAGTCATCGATGTCCTTTTCCAGCTGTTTCAGCTTGTCCAAGTATGGCTGTGTGTCATTACGGTCTTTTAAGGAAACATTCTCAAAGGCCAGTTCTAAAGCTGCCATTGCCCAATGTCTTGCCGTAGTGAATTCAGGGTACATCCTTCGGTATTTGTTCAGCTTATAGTCAATCTGACGGGCAGCTTCACGGTACAATACTTCTTCCTCTCTGGGGATAGTAAGCGGATACCGATCGTTGTCAATCAGCAGGTGAATCTTCATCTTGTCGTCCATATGGAATCCTTTACCGGTTAATAATCAAATCATTCATTCAGCAAAGCGATACATTTGTCGACTTCACGCACAAGTCTCGCCAATCGTTGTTTCGTATCTCTGAGTTCACTGTCATTGATACTGATTATGCGAGCCATCTTTAAATTGGTGTATTGTTCTTCCAATTCTTTCCGGCTATTTTCCAGACGTGCCAGTTCTGCTTCTTTCTGGGAAAGAAGCTGGCGAAGTGAGACGTTTTCTTTCTTCAGTTCATCGTATAGGAACATCAGATGTCTCAGCTTTCCTTCGAAAGTATTTATTAGCCTTTTGTCTTCTTCCGTCATCAGTACACCAAAATTGTATACAAATATAGTGGATTGAAAAGAAACACAAAAATATTTGCATGATATTTTCGCATTTTTATTCGGTTTTGCAGTTATTTTTTTCTCTTGGGAGCGTTGTTTTTCTTGGTTTCACGATTTCTTTGTATTTTTGTCGGGCACTGAGGTGACATGAAGTGCAAATTCAATACTAATATTTAAAACAAGTGAGTTTATGTATACGGTTATCAAACGCATGGAGGTATCGGCATCTCATCGGTTGAATCTTTCTTATCGGAGTAAATGCGAGAATTTGCATGGTCACAATTGGATAATTACGGTGTATTGCCGTTCGGAGGAATTGAATACAGACGGAATGGTAGTGGATTTTACCCATATCAAAGAAGTAGTAATGGGACAACTTGACCATCAGAATTTGAATGATGTTCTTTCCTGTAATCCTACGGCTGAGAATATAGCCCGTTGGATATGCAATCGTATCCCCCATTGCTTTAAAGTAGAAGTACAGGAATCGGCTGGTAATACGGTGATTTATGAGAAAGATTAATGAGATTTTCTATAGTTTGCAAGGAGAGGGATTCCATACTGGTACTCCGGCGGTGTTTGTCCGTTTTTCTGGTTGTAATCTTCGATGTGAATTCTGTGATACTCGTCACGAAACAGGCATAGAAATGTCTGACGAGGAAATTCTTGCTGAAGTGCAGCGGTTTTCTTGCCGTATGGTTATTCTTACAGGAGGAGAACCGGGTTTGTGGGTTGATGAGGCATTGGTTGATGCTTTTCATCGTATAGGAAAGTATGTTTGTATCGAAACAAATGGTACTCAGGAATTGCCGGAGAACATTGACTGGGTGACTTGTTCGCCTAAAGAGGGGGCTCTCCTTCGTTTGAAGCGGATGGACGAAGTGAAAATCGTTTATGTAGGACAAGATGTTTCTGCGTATTTGGATTTGCCTGCTTCTCAATATTTCCTGCAGCCATGTTCTTGTCAGAATACGGAAGAAGTTGTAGCTTATATACAGGCGCATCCACAGTGGCGTTTAAGTCTTCAGACGCATAAACTGATTCATATTCAGTAAACGTTTTCCTGTATGGCTGAAAGAGGCTGTCTTAAGTTTTTTGAAACTTGAGGCAGCCTCTTTATCGTTTTTTATTTTTGATTGAAGATAAACATTACAGATTGATTTATCTGAATTAAAAGTATCCGGATAGGACCTGAAGTTGTATCGTCTGATTGGTGTACGGATATCTGACAGGATATAGATCTATTTCGTTTTACTTCTTTGCTTTTATATTTTTTTGATTACTGCAGAGTCTGACATAATTGCTTGATTTGTTCTTCAAAATCGTCACGGCTTTTAGCACGGTTACGCACAGAAGTCCTGTAATTGTAGATAGTTTGAGGGGAATAGAACATCAATGTTGCTATGCGAGAACTATCCTTTATACCCATGCGTACCAGAGCAAAGATGCGTAATTCGGTATTAAGGATGTCTCCTTTTTGTGGATAGATTTCTTCTCCAGGACGTAACAATGCATTGAATTCTGTAATGAAAGTAGGGTAGAGTGTCAAAAAAGCCGTATCGAAATTTACAAAAAAACGTTTTGTATCGGCTTCGGACATCCGGGTACTGTTCTGCTTCAGCAGATCATCTGCCTGTTTAGCTTTAACTTTCCGTTTTACCAGTTCCTGATAACGATTAAGCTTATCAATATACGAAGCGCAGAGATCCAGAAACAGACTGACATATTCCTCTCGTATATGGTTGGTCTTGAGAAGCTCGTCGTTGAGGTGGGTCAGTTGCTGGTTGAGTTCTTTTAGTGACTGTTGGGCATTGCCGACTTTCTTTAATTGCCGACGGATAATAATCAGTGAAACAACCAGCAGTAGGGTGAGGGCACTGATGAATATGATGGCAGCGGTCAGGTGCTCCCTTTCTTTAACGGTTTCCTGTTGGTAGGCGTTGACAATAGCTGGAAATTTCCGGGCTATTTCCAGCATACGTAAACGGTTGTTGTAGAAAGTTGCATCGTCCATGGAATACTGAAGATAGCGGTTGGCCCGTTCTATCCATTCCGGTTTTTGCCGGAAAATGTGGAGTGCCAGTTCCTGGAGTGATAAATTTTCTTTCAGTGGACAGATATTGTCAGAGATAGCTGACAGAATCAGAAAGCGTTCATATTCGTCCAGATGTCCCTGTCGGTTGTGGGCAAATGCAAGGCCGCAAGTAATCTGAGCATGCAGGCGGGTATTGACCGGAACACCTTGAAGTGCTTTTTCGTATGCTTTTTGTGCGCCAGCCTGGTCTCCTGTACGTGCTTTGTATTCTCCCATCCAGTAATAATATTCGTGGCTTTCTGGTGGAAGTACCTGTAACAGGGAATCGTTGTAAAGAATTTCTTTTTTCCGGTATCTTGGAGCGTAATATTCATCATTGGTATATTCGCTCCATACACTGTAAACCCATTCGTACGCTTTGTAATAGTCAGCTATTAAAGTGCTGTCCAGGCTTTCCTTATGGATATGTTGCAATTGGGAAAGTGCTTGCGAGAAATAGCCGGTGGTAGCCAGTAAGGTAGCACGGTTGATTCCACACAAATTTTGTTGTTGGATGGATTGGTTATGTAAAGCCATCTTTTCGGCCATGTCAATATAAAAAAGGGCGGAGTCAGCTCTATAGGTCAAGTATTCCTGGTAAAGAGTCTGGTAATAATCGAAACGTTTCTGGGTAGATATATCAGGGGTAATTAGTTTCTGTATACTGTCAATCCGTGCTTCTTTCAGGCGGTCAGTAATGTCTCTTCTGTTGAGAGCTTGCTCCAATCTGTGATACAGCTGTTGAAGGTTTTCTTCAGCATTAGCGGTTTGCATCGGAAGAATCAGGAGAAAGAGATAAAGCAGGTTCTTCATGGGTATGGTTTTAATAGTTCTGTATGGTTGGTAGCGAAAATAATGAATATTTGTTGATTATACAATTCTTATAGAGGAATGTTCAAAATAAATAGAAGTTTGATTCTACTTTTATACCTATGTAATGATATTGTTTAATGCTGATTATTAATTAAATATATAATTTTTTATCTGTGTAAGCTCTACTTTATATCTACTGTTGCAATTGGCTGAAAATGCTAGCTATTACTTTTGCCTGTGTAAATCGGAACCCTGACAGACAACGTAACTGAAAAGGGTTCTTAAAACCTTTGAAATAAATTTTAACCTTTAAATACATCAACCATGAAAACTAAAAGATTCGTATCTTACACACTGATGGCCCTCTGTTCTTCGGCTACATTCTCTGCAGTTTCTGCACAGAATATGACAGACAGTGTCAGTGTAAAGAAAGCAGAAGGAAGCGAACGGAATGTTATGTTGAATGCTGCCGATGCTACCAAGCCTCGTGAAATTCAAATCGGTTTACCCAGCGAAGATGTCAATGTTTATGAGAACGGTCTGCCTGCCGTTTATTCTTCGGCTGTACATAAGTTGCAGTATCACTGGCGGAGCGATGCCAGTTTAGGTGAAGTGGGATTGATGTCACCTTCAGAATCGGCTATCCGTACCGGAAACATTGCTTATTCGGTAAATTCCTTCAGTAAAGTAGGACAGAAAGAATTCAAAGGTATTCTGAATTATCGGGCCAATCATTTCGGTATGCAACAGTTTGATTTGAATGTATCCGGGGGAATCGGTGATAATTGGCGTTATTCGGGAAGTGTGTATCAGAATTTTGATCCGGGAAGTTTTGATGCCAAGTTCGATGAATACACAGACCGTATGCAGATGTATCGTGCAGGAATTACCCGGTTGTTTGGGGATAGAGGAAAGATAAGCTTACAATACAAATATGCCTATAGCCGTAATAGCGGAAATGAACTGAATGCTGCTCCTTTTATTTATGTAGGAGACGGTTCTATCAAGGAGATTCCAGGGTTTGAACCCGGTTTAGCGTCTTACGGCCCCGCAAGTGGTGAAATAGAATATATGGATGTGATGGATGGAAAGATGAAGAAAGCCAATATACGTGATTTGGCCGATAACCGTTCACACGAAGTAGCACTCTTGACGGATTATACATTCGATAATGGTCTGAAATGGACTTTGAATATGAAGTACATGAATGCTCCGGAAGCGAATTATGTGGATTTTGGTGGAAGTACTATCAGTGAACTTACTGCTGATGATGGTTATCTGTCGGCAGACGGAACACCTTATGAAGGATTGGTGGAAGGACGTCGTACCTGGTTACACTTTGGAAAGGTACGTAACTTCCTGGTTACATCGGAAATAGAGAAGCGTTTTGGAAATCATCAGTTACGTGTTGGCTTGAACGAGTGGTATTATCATCTGGATTATCATTCTTCTTCTTTCCAGTGGGTGGGCTCTGTCCAGGAATATCCTGAAATTCTGACACGTCCGGATGGTTCACGTTTCTATGGTTTCAATGAGTTGAGTCCGGAATATACGGTAGGTTCTGAAAATAAGTTGGCACTGTATGCTACAGACAATTGGCAGATTACCCCGAAGCTGAATTTCTATTACGGTGGCCGTCTGGAATATTATCGGATGTCGGCCGACCAGATTGCTCATTCCCGTTATTCAGGATTTTATATTGGCGGAACAGCACCTGATGGAGAAGTGATTACGCCAGCCAATGTGACTAAAGATAAGTTGAATTATGCGGCAACTGCTCAGTTGACTTATAATATGACCAAAGGTTTCGGTTTGACAGCTGATGCGACAGTAGCTACACGTTTCCCAAGAATTAATGAATATGCCGGTACCGGTCCTACCGAAGAGCAGTACAAACGTGTGACTATTCCATTGATTCGTGGAGGTTTGTTCTATAAGAACGATTGGATTGACCTGACTTCTATGGTTACTTATATTGCTAAAACCAATAATATTGACCAGCAGAATCTGACAAAACCGGGTACCAGCGAAGGAAAGACTGTATTATTGATTTACGATATCCAGACATTAGGTTGGACCACTTCTGCTGAAATCGACCCGTTCAAAGGTTTTCATCTTCACGCTTTGTTTACTTACCAGAAACCGGTCTATAAAAATTACAATGCGAGTGTAACTTTCAATGATGGTACAGAAATGAGTGTGAATGCCAATAATATGATTGTAAAGGAGATTCCTCAGATACTGGTTGAGTTGGATCCTAGCTATAATATTACAAAAGACTTGCGTTTGTGGTTAAGTTTCCGTTATTTTGGAAAGACTTATGCAAACTTGCAGGAGGCTTTGTATTTCAACGGGCGTTGGGAAACATTCGGGGGTATCAATTGGAATGTCAACAAGCATTTGGATTTAGGAGTATCTGTTGTTAATTTCCTGAATCAGAAAGGTGCCAAAGGTACCATTAGCGGTTCTGAACTGATTACCAAGGATGAAGCTTCCAAGTATGCCGGCTGCTACATGAGCGGTAGTTATTTGCGTCCGTTTACGGTTGAGTTCAGTGCCAGTGTGAAGTTTTAAAAAGAGTTCATTAACGTATACTTAAATATAAACTGATAAATCTTTGATGACCATGAAACAATTGATTATATCGGCAGCACTGTTGTTGTCCGCACTACAAGTAGGTGCAGCCGAAAAGAAAGTGTTCCGTATTTCTACAGAACAGACTGATTTGATTCTTCAAGTGGGTGATAACGGACGTCTGTATCAGACGTATCTGGGTAAGAAACTTTTGAATGAAAATGATATTCAGAATCTTTCCTGGGATATTCATGCCGGTTCAGACGGTAGTGTCAGTAAGCGTGGTTGGGAGGTATACAGCGGATCTGGAAATGAAGAATATTTTGAACCGGCCATTGCTGTAACTCATAACGACGGGAACAATTCAACTTACTTATATTATGTATCGTCTTCTACAGAAGCTGTAGATGGGGGAACAAAGACTACTATTAATTTGCGTGATGACCAATATCCTGTGGAAGTAGCTCTGCATTATGTAGCTTATCCGAAAGAGAATGTTATCAAGACCTGGAGTGAAATCAAGCATCAGGAGGCGAGTCCGGTAATATTAAGTACATACGCTTCTACTATGCTTTATTTTAACAGTACTTCTTATTATCTGACAGAATTTAGTAGTGACTGGGCCAAGGAAGCTCAGATGAGTAGCCAGCAGTTGCAGTTTGGTAAGAAAGTTATTGATACAAAACTGGGAAGCCGTGCTGCCATGCACACACATCCGTTCTTTGAAGTAGGGTTGGGACAACCTGTGGCAGAAAATCAAGGGGAGGTCCTGATGGGAACATTAGGCTGGACGGGTAACTTTCGTTTTACTTTCGAGGTAGATAATGTAGGAAATCTTCGCGTAATTCCGGCTATCAATCCATATGCTTCCAATTATGAATTGAAAAAAGACGAGGTT
Organism: uncultured Bacteroides sp.; assembly: GCA_900551645.1. Taxonomy (GTDB): domain Bacteria; phylum Bacteroidota; class Bacteroidia; order Bacteroidales; family Bacteroidaceae; genus Phocaeicola. The sequence continues at coordinate 9,387 of URWP01000034.1, read as the reverse complement.
TTCACGACACCGGAATTCATTTTTACATTGAGCTATGATGGTGCTTCGCAGGGCAGCCGTAACTTGCATGATTGGGCACGCAATTATAGCCTGAAAGATGGAAAAGGCAGCCGGTTGACATTGTTGAATAACTGGGAGAATACCGGTTTTGATTTTGACCAGGAGAAACTGGCCGAACTGATGAAGGAAGCAAAACATCTGGGAGTCGATATGTTCCTGTTGGACGACGGTTGGTTTGCCAACAAGTATCCGCGTAAGGATGATAAGGCCGGTTTGGGTGACTGGGAGGTGACTCACAGTAAATTGCCGGGTGGAGTTCCTGCACTGGTAGATGCTGCTAAAGAGGCTGGAGTGAAATTCGGTATCTGGATAGAGCCTGAAATGGTGAACCCTAAGAGTGAACTGTTTGAAAAACATCCGGAATGGGCTATCCACGATGAAAAGAGAAACCGCTATTATTATCGTAACCAGCTGGTACTCGATTTGAGCAATCCGGAAGTGCAGGATTATGTATATGGTGTGGTAGAAAAACTGATGAAAGAGAATCCGGATATCGCATTCTTTAAATGGGATTGTAACAGCCCGATTACCAATATCTATTCTCCGTATCTGAAAGAAAAACAAGGTAATTTGTACATCGACCACGTACGTGGTGTATATAATGTGATGAAACGGGTGAAGGAAAATTATCCGAATGTACCGATGATGCTTTGTTCCGGTGGTGGTGCCCGTTGTGATTACGAAGCTTTGAAATATTTCACAGAATTCTGGTGTAGCGACAATACAGACCCGGTAGAACGTGCTTACATTCAGTGGGGATTCTCTCAATTCTTCCCGGCCAAGGCTATGTGTGCTCATGTTACCAGCTGGAACAAGAATACTTCCGTGAAATTCCGTACAGATATGGCTTCCATGTGTAAGTTAGGTTTTGATATAGGTCTGAAAGATATGAGCGCAGACGAATTGACTTATTGTCAGACTGCTGTTGCCAACTGGAAACGTCTGCAGCCAGCAGTAATGGACGGTGACCAGTATCGTTTGGTTTCTCCGTACACCAGCAACCACATGGCTGTAAATTATGTCAGCAAGGATATGAGCAAGGCTGTCTTGTTCGCATACGACATTTATCCACGTTTCCAGGAAAAGCTGATAGCAGTGAAGTTGCAGGGACTGGACCCGCATAAGATGTATAAGGTAGAAGAAATAAATTTGATGCCAGGTGTGGCTTCTGCATTGGAAGCAAATGGCAAAGTTTTCTCTGGAGATTATCTGATGAAGGTCGGATTGAATGTCTTTGGTTATGCTATCACTCAGAGTCATGTTATCGAATTGTCTGCCATGTAATGTTCTTCCTGGGTAGGGGATTTTTAATAGTTTAGGATTATTTTAGGAGCCGTCTTACTGATCTGGGTAGGGCGGCTTTTATTGTAGAAGCGCTTGTGGAATGATAGCTTTATCTTTGATTTGATAGCATCTTGAGCGATTTTGAAGAAATCCGCTGATAAGGTTTTTTTTTATATGAAACAATCTGGAACAAAGATTGTATTCTAAATTGTATAAATATATATCGTTTTGATAATTTGATGCAAGAAATATGCATTCTTCGGCTGTTTGAAAATAAAAAAACGAGCGGATAAAAAATATTTTTGACTAGGAAAACCGGTGAAAACTTCCAGGTGAGTAGAATAAAATGTTCTCATGTTTTTGGTTCTCGATGAAAAATGACGGTTTCGGGTATGAAAAAGCGCTGATAGGAAGTAGATTATTGTATAAAATTGAATGGCAGAAAGTAACTTATTCTTTTGTTTTTGCGTTATGATGGATGCTTATAGGCGTAAATTGTGTGGTTTGGTCTTACTCGTAGGGTTTTGGTAGACGAAGTGTCTTTGTAAATTCTTCTGAGAATTTGTTTTTCCTGACCAATGTCTGGATAGCTTCTGAATAGGTCGTTCTCGCTTGTCGGAAATGACAGAATGATAGTGGACCTGAAAAAATGACTCCGTGTCAACTTTTGTCTGATACAGATTCAAGTCTGCTAAAGCTGACACGGAGTCTGGTCTTTATTCAATCATTTTTTTCAGTGTATTCTTCATCAGGTCGTGGTCGCGGAAATCGTTTCGGAGTTGGTATTGACCGGACTTGTCTACCAGTACATACGATGGAATACCGTCAATCTTGAACTGGTCGCAGATGTATGCCCATTGTTCGTCATTCAGGCGGTAATGCTTACCTTTGATGCCGGGAATCATTTCCTTATACCTGACAAGCGGTGAGGTTTCGTTGGCGATGTAAATCCATACCAGATTTTCACTTTTCAGTTCTCCGTCTTTCAATGGTTCGTTGGCTTTAAGGGCCATGCGGCAAGGCGCACACCAAGTATTCCAGAAATCTACGAGAATGACTTTTCCTTTATAAGGCGCAATGATGGCATCGAACAGTTTTTCTGTGGTTATTTCAGGAGTCTTTTCAATGATGGCCTTTCCTTCTACTGCTTTTAAGGTAGCCTGTGCGTTTTCCTGCATCTTCTGGAGAGCTTCCCGGTAGAAAGGATTTTTTACGTCATCCAAGGTTCTCAAGTCGGCTTCAGTGAGTGAAGCGTCGGTGGCTTTCTGTATCAAAGGTAATACTAATTTCAAATCAGCTGCAAAAGTTCCTTCTAGATTTGCTTCTTTCGGCCATGCGACAGTTGGATTGGCGATAGCTGATACATAGGACATTACATCCCTTCCTATTAACAGTTTTGGGTCGGCAATAGGAAAGAGTTTACATAGCTTTATCCGGTTTTCTGCTGTTAACGGGTCAATCTTTATATCCATCCGTTGGGAACGGTCCCATTGGTTGTTGACCTTTCTGTAGTTGTGTTCCCGGAAAAAGTCTCCTTGGGCCATAGCTTTCACAGCTTCCTGTTTTAGATTCAACATGGCCATTTCTTTACCCGCTGTGGGCAGACTGCTATGAGCAATACTGTCCGAAAGTGCCTGGTAGAGATTGATGACATGCTGGGTGTATTCGGAAGCAGTCATCTTATAATCGGCAAAATCTCCCGAATAAAGGTTCATGCTATAATATTTGTCCGAGTATAATGATGGAGATAGGAGTCCGGCGTATGTACCTGTAGCATAACAGGCCGGAGTCATTTCAAACGGAGGCAGTTGTTTCTTTTCTGTCCGGCGTTTCAGAATCATCTGTCCGCTTCGGCGCATGTCCATGTACACGTCTGTCTCTTCGCCCGGTGCCAACCAGATATGACCTGTTCCCATGCCGACGCTGATTAATGCCTGTGCGGAGCCATACTGCCAGAATTTGAATGTTGCTTCCCCTGTTTCGGGATTGATGGCTGCTGTGTAAGGCTGTTGGCCGTTCATCAGTGTGTTAAGGTAGAGATTGGCTTCCTGGGCAAGCTCTTTCCGGTAGCCTGAAAGGTGCATGTGTACCACTGTTTCACCCACTTTGAGTATGGGATCGGGAATGGAAACCGGTGCATTTTCTGTTGCTTGAATTACTTTAGATGGAATGTCGGCTGGTTTATCGAATTCCTTCTTACCAGTCAGGTCTATGCCGAACAGTTTGAAACAATCCTCACAATCCGATTCGATGAAGTCAAACGATTTTGTGTTGCCCGGTAGGGGTTCGAAAGTCAATTGGAATGAAGCTTCTCCTGTTTCCGGCATCCAGAAGAGGGAGTCGGCTTCTATACCTTGTGTGCCGGTCAGGGCATATTTCTTGCCGTCGGCCAGCAAGTAGGATTCGGAGCTGATTTTTATCCAGTAGTGTGGACGGAAATAGGCATCCGTATAGAGTACCGTAGCCGTGTCGCTTAGTTCAACTTTGGAAATGTCGAGAGTCATGGTGTTGGATGCCTCAATCAAGGGATTTTCTACGCATTTGTCGCGTTGCGTACACGCTGTGGCCAGCCACACTGCCGCGGTTGCCATCAGATAGGTGATTTTGTTGCACATGGTGTTTAAGATTCATAGTTGCAACAAATATATCAAAAGTTTGTATCAGATACAAGATTGTTGTTTTCGGATACCTTTGGAAAAGAAGGCAAATCATTGTTTGTTAGTTTCATTTCTGTAGAAAATTTTTATATTTGCAAGTGTTAATTCAGAAATTGCCTATGGAAAAAGTTATTTCACTGATATTGGCTGTAATGGTTGTTTCAATATCGTATGCACAAGCAATCAACGGAACTTGGAAAGGTATGTTGAATGCCGGAAACCAGAAACTGGAAATCGTATTTCATTTCAATTATCAGAAGGATGGAAACAGTACGGCTGAAATGGATGTTCCTGCACAAGGAGCCTTGGGAATACCGGTGAATCTGAAATTTCTGTCAACCGATTCTGTCAGTCTGGAAGTGATGGCTCTACTAATGGCTTATACGGGTAAGCTGACGGATGGAACGATAAAAGGAACTTTCAACCAGTTCGGTATGCCGTTCCCATTGGATTTGAAATCTGGGGAAGCCGCAATATCGAACCGTCCGCAAGAACCGAAATTGCCATTGGGATATAATACCGAGGAAGTGACTTTCACCAATCAAGATGCCGGTGTTTCACTTTCCGGCACCCTGACTTATCCGGTCGATTATACTTCGGGCAAGAAAGTGCCTGTTGTGATTATGCTTACCGGGAGCGGTGCCCAGAATAGGAATGAGGAAGTATTCGGACATAAACCTTTCCTGGTGATGGCTGATTATCTGGCTAAGCAGGGCATCGCTTCTTTACGGTACGATGACAGAGGGGTAGGAAAGTCTGCCGGTAGTCAGGTTGGGTGTACTTCGGTTGATTTTGCGGCAGATGCAGAAAACGGACTGTCGTGGTTAAAGAATACTGGGAAATTCAGTAGAATAGGAGTGTTGGGACATAGTGAGGGAGGAATGATTGCTTTCATGCTGGGAGCCGAAGGTAAAGCTGATTTTATCGTGAGTATGGCCGGTCCGGGAATCAAAGGAGACACTTTGCTGGCGGAACAGCAGAATGCTATCCTTAAGTTGAAGGGTTTTCCGCCTACGGTAACAGTAAAGGCGTTGAGGAAAAGCATGGCCGCACAGTCCAGCAACGTTTGGCTGGAATATTTTATGAATTATGACCCTCAGATAAATCTGAGTAAAATCACTGTCCCGGTGATGGCTGTTAATGGAAGCAATGATGTGCAAGTTCTTCCAGACAGCAATCTGGGTGCTATCAGGAAGTACCTTTCGGGTAAGAATAAGAAAAACCTTATCAAGGAATATTCCGGATTGAATCATCTGTTTCAGCATTGCAACCTAAGCACGGCTATGGATTATTACAAGATTGAAGAAACCTGTTCATTGGAAGTGCTTCAGGATATAGCTGATTGGATTAAAAGTCTGTAATTTTCTTGTTTGTCCGGATTACAGGATAAGATGCCGATTGATAGAATTTAAATTCATCCATTCTGTCAATCGGTTTTTCTTTGGTTGGAATTAACGGTTTCTTTGGATTTGTAGTGTGTTGGATGAACTGGCAGGCCGTATAATGTGAAGAAAGATTCGAAAAAAAAGTTGTGAATCTCTAGTTTTTGGAGGCATTGATGGTCTAATGAGTAAACAGAATAAGAAAATGAATACGAAAGAACAGCAATTTACGGAAATTATCCAGGAGCATGAGCGGACCATCTATACCGTTTGTTATATGTTCTCAGAAAAGGCAGATGAGGTGAACGATTTGTACCAGGAAATTCTGGTCAGGTTGTGGAGAGGCTTTGATTCCTTCGAGGGGAAGAGCGACATCAGGACTTGGATTTATCGTGTCAGTCTGAACTATTGCATCAACTTCAATCACAGGCAGAAGAAGGAGCGTGAACGTCTGAATCTTGGTATCGACCTCTATGCAAACAGTAATCTTGAAAAAAACTTGCAGATAAAGCAGCTCTATAAGCGAATCAATACGTTGGGACTGATTGACAGAAGCGTCATTTTGTTGTGGCTTGAAGGCCTGAGTTACGACGAGATTGGGGCTATCCTAGGTATCTCTGTCAAAAATGTATCATTTAAATTGGTTCGTATTAAGGAACAGCTAAAGAAGATGTCTAACATTTAAGAAAGTAATGTCGTATGGAAATGAATGTTGAAAAAGAACTTCAGATACTGAAATCTGATTATGATGTATTAAAAAAAGAATTGAAGAGTCAGAGAATACTGAACGAGCAGTTTTTCAGAACCATAAGGAAGCAATCGGCATTTGTCGTTGGTAAGGAAATCAAGGATAGGATGAGGCTGGATGTCCTGACGGTACCTATGGTTATTGTTATTTGTATCTTTACTGACTGGCCGATTCTGTTTGGAATATTGGTTTCGTTATGGGCCTTGGCCGATTTGGGAATTACATGGTGGGTTAATCGGAATTTGGAAATGGACAGTCTCTTGAACGATGATGTACGGACGGTTACAGAAAAGATTACCGGTTATCGTAAATTCTATATCTGGTCGTTGGTTATCGGTATTATCCCTTTAACTGTTATGCTTGCATATATCTATAGTCGATTGTATGCTCAGGCAGAAAATCCTGCAACTATACAACTTATAACTCTGTCAGGAATTATTTTTACAGTCTTGGGTATTATGATAGCTCTGCTGCGGTACAAGAAGCATGTGAAAAGGTGTAATGAACTGTTGGAACAGTTCAAGGAACGATGAATGTCCGTGATTTGTCCGACCCATAAACGGACAAAAGCTGCAACTTGTTCAGTTACAGCTTTCTATCTCGGCACGGGAAGAGAGGCTCGAACTCCCGACACTCGGTTTTGGAGACCGATGCTCTACCAACTGAGCTATTCCCGTGTTTGCGGTTGCAAAGGTAATGCTATTTTCCGAATCTGCAAGACTTTTGAAGGAATATTTTAACAAAGAATAGTTAGATTATACCTAAGTCTTTGAACATAAGCCGATAAACTTCAGCCTTTTTTTCAATCTTCAACGGGTATGCACGACTGGAAGAAGGCATTCGGTATAGGTACAGAAGGCGATCTTCGAAGGTGAAGGGGTTTTTTCCGCCTACCGGAGGTTCGGTTACTTCCAGTTGGCTACGTAGCGTATCGGTTGCCTTTTGACCTGTAGTGACGATGGCCCGGCATTGCGGAAGTTGTTTCAACAACAGACGGAGGTCAGTCGGCTCGACGATTTCCAGAAATTTGTCGGAAGCGTTGTCCTGAAGTCTTCTTACAGCCGAAGCCGTATCGTAGAGAGCGATTCCTTTTTCTTTCAGAAAGTCGATAATCTGTTCCTTGTGGAAGGCTTTTCGGTCAGGTAGTAGGAAATGTTCCTTGTCATTGAAGAAAATTAGTCCGAAGATGCGCCACATATCGTTCTGCAGGTTGGGGTAGAAGAAATCCATGCTCCAACGCTTTTGTTGGGGAGGAAAACTGCCTAGCATCAGCAGGACAGCGTTTGAGGGCAAAAAGGGCTCCAGCGGATGGTTTTCTACCGGTATGAAAGTTGTCGGTTCAGTCATGAAACAAAAAGATAGATAAAACCCTCACGAATATGCAGTGGCGGAAATTGTCTGCTGCATTTTCGTGAGGGCAGGTGAGTCAAAGAATATTTATGCTTTGGGTTTCGGCTCCTTCTTGGCCAGCAGGACAATGTTGTATACATATTCCTTAATCCAGTCTTCCGAGTAACCCAGCGCATGCTGGTACTGGCGAATGTTGGCACATGTCTTACGTACACCGTCGTCTTTCCAGTCTGTTTTGGTTAAGATATCATGTACGGTCTTTTCTGTCATGTTGCGCAGCAGTTTTGTCATCATGGTTGGCAGACGGAACTTCCATTGCATCAGGTTGCCGATAAGCATCATCAAATCCTGGCTGAATCCCTGGAACATGAACAGATAGTTTTTGATATCATTGATGTTCTTACAGTTCTTTTTGATGGAAGCATCGATTTCCTTGAAAAAACTTTCGTTGAGGCCATAGATTTCCATTACCATTTTCTTGCAACGTGATTTTTCGGCGATACCCAGCTTGTTGTTCTGTGTCGGAATCTTCAGGGTACGCTTGAACACTGCCATGTCCGGTAGGAAATTGATGTTACTGATACCTAACTGTGCAGCCATCACCGCCTGATAATATACGCGGATAAGGGTCATGAAATCTTCCATGCCGCCTACGCGTACCGTTCCTTCGGCTTCTTCAGCATTCTTTTTGCCGAATAACTTTGAAAATATACTCATACTTATGTCTTTTTATTGTTTTCTGGTCTGCAAAGATAAGAAAAATAGTTACCAACATTCTAAATCCTGCTCAATATCTTTCATCCGTTCTTTATGAAAGACAGGGCTTTTGATACCTTTCCGCTTTTGTTCGAGGTAATCATCCAGCAGGCGGAACGCATATTTTCCCAACAGGAAGATAGCTATCAGGTTACAGATGGACATCAGGGCCATGGCAACATCGGCCAGACTCCATACCAGATTCAGACTGGCCAGTGAGCCGAACATAACCATACCGCCTACCAGTAGACGGTAAAGCTGAATCGGCCATCGGCGGGAAGTAAAGAAGCGGATATTGGCTTCACCGTAATAATAATTTCCCAGAATGCTGCTATAAGCGAAGAACAGGGTAGCGATGGCGACATAGATACCGCCGATGCTGCCTACTTCGTTGGTCAGAGCCGCTTGAGTGAGCTGGATGCCATCAAGACCGTTTCCGATGTGCTCTTCGCTGAAAAGAATGATGAAAGCAGTGCATGAACAGATGAGCAGTGTATCGGTAAACACTCCCAATGCCTGGATGAATCCTTGTTTGGCGGGATGGGTGACATGAGCTGTTGCGGCAGCATTCGGGGCGGAACCCATACCGGCTTCATTGCTGAACAGTCCACGTTTGATTCCCTGCATCAAAGCGGCGCCGATTCCACCTCCTATAGCCTGATGCCAGCCGAAGGCATTGCCGATAATTTGTCCGATGACGGTTGGTATCCGGTCGATGTTGCTGAGCACTATGAACAGGGCCAGCAGAATATAACCTACAGCCATGACCGGTACAATGATACTGCTGATAGTAGCTATCCGGTGTACGCCTCCGAAAATAATGAATAAGGTAAGCACTGAAATAACAGTACCTGACATCCATGGCTTTACGGCGAAGGCACTTTCAAGAGCGGCACTCATGGTATTGCTTTGTACGGAATTGAAGGCAAATCCGAAAGTAATGGTTATCAGCACTGCGAACAATACTCCCATCCAACGCTTTTTCAGTCCTTTTTCCATGTAATAGGCCGGACCTCCGATATAGGAATGTTTGCCTTTGATTTTAAAGAGTTGGGCAAGAGAGGATTCTACGAAAGCACTGCTGGAGCCCAATAAGGCGATAATCCACATCCAGAAGATTGCTCCCGGACCGCCTACTGTGACGGCGGTG
>URWP01000033.1 GCA_900551645.1 uncultured Bacteroides sp. | reverse complement strand
ATATGTGCAACTTTCCCATTTATAAATATCTAAAATTTTAATTCAACCAACGAGTAAAATGTATGGTATTGGAACGAGCACGTGGAAATAGGGAATACCCTATTGTCTATTTTATCTCTTATTTTAATCCGAGTATACCGTTTACCGGAGGCGAGGATTTTTCTCAACCACTTTATGGAATACTTGAAAATAAATATGATATCATTGTAAAAAATAGTAAAGGGGAGGTCTCTGCGCGTTTGGCTGGAGAGTCCATTGCAGAAAAGCTTGATATCAAGTCCAGTGATCCTATATTGGTAAGAAAAAGATTCGTTTCTGATATCAATGGAGTTCCTATTGAGTATAACATTGGCTATTATCGTGCAGAAAGTTTTACCATGGATGTGAGATATGTTCATTAAAAGAAGTGTGGCAGTTATTTGTCTGAGATTAAATTTCTGACTATTTTTGAAGATATCTATGCTGTTGCAATTTTAAGTTTATAAAATAGCATAAAGATTTTTTTAGCAAATACATATTGGTGTTTTAGATTGTTTTTATTTGATTTGTCTAACTTTAATTCTGTAGTATAGAAGGAATGAATAAAATAACGCTATCGGATGTTTGTTCAGAAATGAATTTTGGAACTTTCTATGCAACTTATTATACACGTTTTATACGTTACGCCTATTATTATGTGAATAACTCTTCTACATCCGAAGATATTGTACATGACGCTTTACTTTACTTTTGGGAGAACAAATGCAGTATACCCCAAGAAACGGATGTAATAGGCTATATCTTGTTAACTATTAAAAATAAGTGCTTAAACTACTTAAAACATTTATCAATCGAGCAAGAATATAGCGAGCACTGCGCCAACTTGCAGGAATGGGAAATTACTATCCGTATTCAGACGTTGGAAAACGACAGCTATGATTCAATCTTTTTGGAAGATGTTCAAAAGATTTTGAAACAAGCATTGGCCAAGTTACCGGATAAAACTCGTGAAATCTTCGTACTGCACCGTTTGAAAAATAAGCCACGAAAAGAAATTGCAAGTATTTTAGGCGTATCTCTGCAAAAAGTGGACTATCATATCAATAAGGCTATCAATTTACTATCTTATGAGTTGAAAGATTATTTACCATTGATGATATTTCTACTATATGATTATTGATGAATGAGTTGTAATACTATATATACCTTATTCTATTTCCTTTACAAAAGCCATCAGTCGGTGGCAAGACCTTCCCTTTCATACTTTTCTGTAAATAAAAGACAAATAAAATATAAAAAAATAGGGTCACTGTTTGGGATTTTGCAAAGTTGAGTTGCTCTAATTATGAATCCCCCAAAAAAATGAAGATGGAAAAAGACATATTATATCGCTATTTTGAAGGAATAGCCACTGAAGAGGAAAAGAATTCTATTCATCAGTGGATTGAGGAAAGCTCAGATAACCGGAAGCTATTCATACGGGAACGAATTCGTTTTGATGCCACATTGCTAATGGATGAGAAAGCCATAGCAACTTCGCCGAAGCATATTCGCCTCTCTCAATGGATGATTAATACAATCAAGATAGCTGCTTCTGTACTTGTTTTGATTGGCTGTTTGCATTTCTTTGAGCTGTATCATCAGGATAAACAATCTAAAAAAACACAAATGGTTTATGTACCGGCTGGCAATCGAAGCAAATTATTGCTACCAGATGGAACTACAATATGGTTGAATTCTAATACCCGCCTTCGGTATCCTTTGACTTTTGCAGATGGCAAGAGAGAAATAATGCTGGATGGAGAAGCCTATTTAAAAGTTGCCAAAAGTAAGGAGCCTTTTATTGTCAAGACCAATAAATATAATGTTCAGGTATTAGGAACTACGTTTAGTGTTACAGCCTATGCTGCAGATTCGGTTTTTCAAACAAGTCTCTACGAGGGACGAATTAAAGTTTTTGATAATAATAAAGCATCAGTATATTTGTCTCCGGGTGAGACTGCATATTCCCAAGGTGGTTCATTGTATGTTACGAATACAAAAGATTCAGATGAATATCGTTGGACAGATGGATTGATATGTGTAACAGATAAGCAATTCTCTGAAATAATTAAGATATTCGAACGGACTTTTGATATACAGATTGTAATAAACGATTCATTACTTAGTAAACTAAGATATAATGGTAAATTCCGTATATTAGATGGAGTGGAACATGCCTTGAAGGTGTTGCAGAATGATTATTCTTTTGTTTACCGAAGAAATATAGATGATAATGTGATTTATATAGAAACAAAGAAATGACATTTTTTTTGTAATTGTTCAACTCATAAATAAAATAGCCTATGAAATAATAAAAAGAGAATTTAAATGAAAGAAAAAGTCGGTAGATGCTGCAACATTTACCGACTCAAAAAAACATTAGATAATGCTAGTCCTAGCATTAAAATTAATAATAATAGCAAATATATGAAAAACATGCATTTAAGTGAATACTTTTGGAATAAAGAATGTGTTTTTAATAAATTTAGACATTCTTTATCAATCGCCATGTGCTTATTATTACCTTCATCCATGGTGTATGCAGAGAATTTACAAGATCTCAGAATTGAAATTAATAAGAAAAATTTAAAACTATCTCAGTTAATCAAAACGGTAGAGAATCAAACAGATTATTTGTTTGTTTCAAATAAATCTATTGATTTGAATATGACTGTAAGTTTGCAAAATGGTAAAGGATCCGTGAAGGAGGTACTGAATGATGCTTTGGAAGAATTAGGTTTAACGTATCGTATAGAAGGAGTAAATATTATCCTGATTCAGAATAAACAAACGAACTCTACCGGTAATAAAAAGATAAGTGGTACCGTGGTTGATCGTAAAGGAGAGGCAATCATTGGAGCTAACGTAGTAGTAAAAGGTAATGGAGGTATTGGAACAATTACGGATATGAATGGTAATTTTCAACTTAATGTTCCTGAAAAATCTGTGCTTACTATTACTTATATCGGTTATATACCATATGAGGTAAAGGTTGATAAAATTTCCAACCTACAAGTTGTATTACGTGAAGACTCTAAAAGTTTGGATGAGGTAGTTGTAATCGGTTATGGTACACAGAAGAAAAGTGATATTACAGGTGCTATTACTCAGGTGAAAGCGGATGATTTACCCTTGACTGGTAATGTTTCTTTGGGACAAATGCTTTCCGGTAAGGCTCCTGGTATGCAAATTACACTTAATAATGCCCAACCGGGTGGAGCTGTTACTGTACAAATCCGTGGTAATGCTGCTGGAGGTGCAGGAAATCCCGGACCTTTGTATGTTATCGATGGCTATCCGATGAATGTGGATAATATGGAACCAGGAGGCGGTAAGTACGATGGCGGTAGTAAATCTCCATTGAATAATTTAAACCCTGCCGATATTGAGTCAATTGAGGTGTTAAAAGATGCTGCAGCTACTTCTATTTATGGTGCACGTGCTGCTAACGGTGTCGTCTTGATTACTACTAAACGAGGAAAAGAAGGTGCTGCGCCTATGGTGAAATACTCAGGTTCTGTTTCTTTATCCAAAAGAGCCAAGCATGAAAAAATGCTGGATGCAGCTGGTTTTATGACGGAACACAATCGAATTGGCTATGAAAACTGGTTAGCTGATAATAAAATTTACCCATATGGTTCTACAGACCCCAATAGTGTAGCTCCTTATGAGAATAAATATTCTAGTGATGATATAGCTAATGCACAGACTACAGACTGGCTTGGAGCCGTAGAGAGAGATGCCATTATGACTCAACATAACATTTCATTAACAGGTGGTACCAATAAGACATCTTACTATGTATCAGGTAGTTATTTGAATCAGGAAGGGGTTATCAAAAGTACGGGTATAGAGCGTTATTCTGGACGTTTCAATTTCGATCAAACATTTAATAAATATATTAAGGCTGGAGTTAATTTCAGTATTAGTCAAAGTACTAATGATAATGCCCCATTAACAACAAGTCAAAATGAAAATGCTGGTATTATTCGTGCGGCAATGACTGCAAATCCTACTTTACCAATTTATGATGAAAACGGTGATTATATGATAGACCCTCAGCAACCATTTCTGCCTAATCCAGTATCTTTACTGGAAGTGGATGATGAAAGTCATAATTTAGAGTTGCTTGGTAATTTTTACCTGCAGGTTACTCCGATAGAGGGGCTGAATATCCGTATGAATGCTGGTTTTCAAAAAGATAAAGGAGAGCGTAATACCTATATGCCTAAAACTACACTTTATGGTTTTAAGGAAGATGGTAGAGCTACTCGTTCCTTTATCAACCGAAACAACAATGTATTCGATATTACTGCGACTTATGACAAAACATTTGCGGAGAAACATTCATTTACAGTGATGGGAGGTTATTCTTATCAAAAGTTTTTCACAGATGGACTAGATGCTTCTAATAGTAAATTCTTGACTGATATCTTCAAGTGGTATAATCTGGGGGCTGGCGAATCAGCCAAACCTACTGTCGGATCTTATGGCAATGAGGAGGTTCTGGGTTCTGTGTTTGCACGTTTGAACTACAACTATGATAATCGCTATCTGATTGCAGCTACATTTCGTGGTGATGCTTCTTCCAAATTTGCAGAAAACAATAAATGGGGATTTTTCCCATCAGTTGCTTTGGCATGGCGTGTCAACAATGAAGCTTTTATGCAAGATCAAGATATAGTGTCTGATCTTAAACTGCGTGTCAGCTTCGGTCAGACTGGTAATGCGAATATTGGTAGTAATGCCTTGGCTTTATATGATACAGGGCGTAACTATACGTTTGGAAATCAGGTTGCTACTGGTGTAACACAGACTCAATTGGCTAATCCTAACTTGAAGTGGGAAACTACCACCGAATTTAACTTTGGTGTTGATTTTGGTTTCTTCAATAATCGCATTGTGGGTTCCATGGAATATTTTACCCGTAGGGTGTCTGATTTATTGGATACCAAGAAGCTAATGTCTTATAACCCGATCAATACCATTGTTGCTAATATTGGTGTGAAAGGAAGTAAAGGTTTCGAATTGGGTTTGACTACCCGTAATCTGATTGGAGAGTTTCAGTGGACTACAGACTATGTTTTCTCCTTTTATCGTGATCGTTGGGTAGAAAGAAGTCCACAATGGAAGAAGGCTATTTATGAGAATGAACATGATATGCTGAATGCACGTTACCTAATGCTCTCTGACGGACTTGTACAACCTGAGGATATGAATCCTGACGGAACTTGTAAAAATACCTCATATGCCAAATGCAAAGCCTGGTATGATTAAGTATAAAGATTTGCATGGACGTGATGAAAACGGTAACCTGACTGATGGTCCGGATGGTAAGTTGGACGAGGCTGATATTGTATATATGGGCACAGCTACTTCCAAATTTTATGTAGGATTTGGTAATACTTTTACTTATAAAGGTTTTGATTTAAATATTTTCTTTTATGGCTACTTAGGTAGAAAGTTAGAAAATCCAGCATATCTTTCCTATTTGAAGGGGTCGAATGCTATTTTAAATGGTTCTAACATGTTAGCGGAAGTAACAAATCGTTGGGCGCATGACAATCCTAACGGGAAATTTCCTACATGTCTGAACAGCCCATATGATAACTTCAGCACGGACTTTTGGCTGGAGAACGCAAACTTCTTGCGTTGTAAGAACATAACACTAGGATATACTCTTCCTAAGTTAGGTAACTTCAGTAAGTTAGTGAAAAATTTGCGTTTATATGCTGATGTTCAAAATCCGTTTGTTATCACTAAGTATAGCGGCATCGATCCGGAGATGAACGGTCTTGCAGCATATCCGACTCAAACAACAATGTCTTTTGGGGTAGATATAACTTTTTAATTAGATTTTAATATGAGACTTTTGAATAATATAAAACAGATTACATTGGTAGCCTTGTTAGGAATAGGCATGGAATCTTGTTTAGATTTAGATCCTGTAATATATGATAAGATTATTCCTGAAAATTTTTACAAAACAGAATCTGATGCCAAAGCAGCAGTAACAGGAATTTATAGTCCATTAGGCTCACCTGGTGATATTTATGGTGGTTGGACGGAAACATTTTGGATGATAAATAACTTGTGTGCAGATGACACGGGTACACAACGTGATGATTATGAATTTATGGAGAAGTTTCAATGGAATTCTACAACATATGCAGCGTATAAATTCTATAATATGTTTGTAAAAGAGGCTAATCGGGCCACTTTGGTCATAGACGATTTGCAAAAATCTCCTATAGATGATGATGTTAAGAAACAATATATAGCAGAACTGCAGTGTATTCGTGGTCAATATCTCTTCTTCTTATATGATTTTTACGGAACTGCTAATGTGACTACTGATGTTGAAATTCTGCGCCATCCAGAAAATGAGATAATTTTGGAGCGCTTACCGAAAGATGAGTTTATTAAATTGATTGAAACTGATTTGAAAGCTGCTGCAGAGATTTTGCCGGTATCTTATGATGATTCTGAATACGGACGGCTCACTAAAGGCGCTGCCTATACCATTTTGGAAAAACTTTATATGCAGGAAAAGCGTTGGGCAGATGCTGAAACCTATTGCCGAAAAATTCAAGGGTTAGGATACAAGTTACAGCCTACTTATTCATCTGTATTTAGCATAGAGAATGAACGCAATAATGAAATTATCTGGGCATTACCTTGTCAATCTGAGACAAATGGTAATGGGAATACCTGGACTACTCATGTGCTTCCTCCTGAACTTCCTTCTTTCTGGACGAATAGTAAAGTACAAAGATGGAATGTATATAATATGCCATGGAAATATTACGATCACCATTTTCAACAACCAGGAGATGAACGTGCAATGGCACCTTCACTTATTACAGAATTTGAATATATAAGCAATGGTGAAACGAAATTAGCAAGCCGTAACAATGGTTATCCCAATTTAGTAAAGGGAGCTTTGCCTGTCAAGTATCCTGAAGACCCGACACAGATTTCAGAAAAAGCAGGTAATGATGTAGTGGTATATCGTTACGCTGATGTCTTGTTGGAGTTAGCCGAAGCTATAAACGAACAGAAGGGTCCTACACAGGAAGCTATTGGATTGGTAGAGCAGATTCGTGCCCGTGCTGGTATACCCAATACTATTCCAACTACAGCTACAGCTAGTAAAGAGAATTTCCGTGACTTTATATTGGATGAACGCGGCCGTGAATTATATTGTGAAGGACATCGTCGACGTGACTTAATTAGACATGGAAAATGGATACAATCAGCAGTAGACCAAGGATATATTCCAGAAGGAAGAGAGGCTGATTATAAGCATATGGTACTTTTTCCTATTCCGCAAGAGGTAATAGATGAGTCAAAAGGTAAAATTAAGCAAAACGAAGGGTATTAGTATTATATAATAGCTAGACAGTCCCTATATTTTGCGGTATTTCCCTAAATATAGGGACTTCTATTTTAATCAGAACTTTCAATAATTATTTGAGTATTCTAACAATATTGTTTTGGGAAGTAAAATAAAATTATATATGAATTTTTTTAAGCAAATAAGTGTTTTCCTGACAATTTTTGTCTTGTTGGGATTTTACGCTTGTAGTTCAAGCGATGGAGTTTCACAGGAAGGAGATGTTTGGTTCATTGAGAATAGTCATTTGAAAATAACCATTCAACCTACTGGTGTATTGAACGTATATGATAAAAAAGGAAATCGAGAGTGGCGACAAGTAGCTTCAAAAGATAAAAAAATAGAGAATGTTCATGAAGTAAGTACTACTGATAAATGGGCGATAGCATTCGAAACGGAAGTTAATAATTATCCGTTCTTGGTAAAACTGAGTCTTCCAAAAGCCTCTGCAGACTTGGAGATAGAAGCTGATATGGAAAATCATGATACTCCGATAGAGGATATTCCTTTTTTTGATCCGTTCTTGTTAGACTCAGAACATTGCTCCATAGCTGTAGCTGATTTCTGTAACGGACATCTTTATCCAGCCGATCTTCACCCGTTTCCGTATAAACGTTATACTACCGCTTTATTGGACATGCCTTGGATAGGTGTATGTGATGCAAAAGAAGGACACGGATATGAGATTATATTGGATACATCGGATGATGCATTCTTTGACATGATTCCCGTAAAGATTGGAAAGCGTGAGATTGTTCTGCCCAAAGCAGGTTGGATATCCAGCAAAAAGCGTTTTGGATATGCACGCCGTCTTCTCTGTCATTTTGTTTCTGATGGCGGTTATGTAGCGTTGGCTAAGTACTATCGAACTTATGCGCAAAACCGCGGTTTGATTGTTCCTTTCTCTGAGAAAGTAAAGAAAAACCCAAATCTGACACGTCTTTTCGGGGCAGTGGATGTATGGGGGCAACAATCAGTAGAATTTGCCAAAGAAGCAAAGAAGGCAGGCGTGGAAAAAATGATTATGAATGGTAACTCTACACCTGAAGAATTAAAAAGTATCAATGAATTAGGTTATTTGACAAGTTGTTATGATGCATATCAGGATGTTTTTCAGGTAGAAGCTAATGGGAAAATTGATAGTGGACATGAATATTTGCCAGATAATATCGTATTGAAAGATGATAGTACTCGCATGTTAGCTTGGTGTACTTGGGATGGACATCAATCTATGAAACGCTGTCCAGTATTTTGGGAACGCACGGCTAAATTAGTGATTCCTGAAGTATTGTCTAAATATCCTTTCTTGTGTCGCTTCATAGATGTGACTACAGCCGAAGATTTGTATGAGTGTTACGATGAAAGACATCCATTAACCCGTGCTGAAAAACGAGAGCTAGGTGTACGTCTTTTCGATTATATACGATCACAAGGTCTTGTAGTGGGCGGAGAACATGGTCGTTGGTGGGCTGTTCCTGTCATTGATTACGTAGAAGGTATGATGAGTGGAGGAACAGATAATTATGCTTGGGATGCTCCTTATCTTCGTCCACCTATGAATAAGGATGGTAATAAATGGGAGCAGTATGAGACTTTGGGCATGAATCCCCAGTACCGTGTTCCTCTATGGGAACTTGTATTCCATGACTGCGTAGTATCCACTTGGTATTGGGGGGATGCTAATGATTTCTTAACGTTGGCTGACCCGAAATTTACAGACATGAAGAATTGTTACAATATTTTGTATGGCACTATACCTTTGTTATGGGCAAACGAAGAAACCGGTGGTGCAGGGCCATCTAAACCTGGCTCTTGGGTGGCCAATCGTGAACTTTTTCTAGAGACTTATCGTAACGTATGTAAACTGCATGAGGTGATTGCTGGACAGGAAATGACAGTTCATGAATTCCTGACTCTGGACGGAATGGTACAGCGCACTTGTTTCGCTGATGGTACAGAGGTTGTTGTCAATTTTGGAGAATCTGTTTACGAAGCTACTGTAGGTGGAAAAAGATATCAACTGCCGCAATATGGATTTGCAGTTAAAGGTCCTAGAATAGAACAATCACGTGCATTGATAGATGGACAAATTGTAACAAATATTCATACCAATACATACAACTTTCAAGATTTTAAACAATGTAACAACTAGGAAAAATGTTTTTATAATAATAGATGAGATATATGAAATTTCAATTAGCTATTTGGGGAATTGTATGTTGTGTCTTGGCTGGGGGTGTCAGCTTGGTCAAGGCTCAAAGTAGTATCGATTACGTCAATATGTTTATTGGTAGTACGGGTTCTCATAACACTGAATATGGAGGCACAACACCAGCAGTCAGCGAGCCTTTCGGAATGACACAATGGTGTGCAGCAACCCGTATAAACGGTATCTCACGTACTATATATAATTACAATGATACTCATCTTCTGGGATTTGTAGCTACACATCAACCTGCTATTTGGATGGGCGACTATGGTTTTTTCACCTTAATGCCACAAGTAGGAATATTGAATTTAGAACCAGAAAAACGGGCTGTAAAGATAGATCATGCACAAGAAATAGCTACACCATATTATTATAAGATAAGTTATAATGACGTGCAAGGTCATGCTTTGAAGACCGAATTTACAGCTACATCCCGTTGCTCTTTTTTCCGCTTCAATTATCCTTCTACCGAGAAAGCTATTCTATTTTTGGAGGCTGGTCGGGAAAAAGAGGGGGGATCTATTGAAATCCTTCCAGACAAACAGGAGATTCGAATTTGTAACAAGGAAAGGCATGATAGTCATCTAGGTCCTCGCTTATATAATTTTAAAGGGTGCTATGTTCTGAAATTCTCACGTCCATTCAGTCAGTATGGCACTTGGAATGAGGATAGAGTGTCCAAGATGCAGAGTAAGGAAGAGGGGGCCCATGTTGGTGGGTATATAGAGTTTGAACCGGGTACAGAGGTTGTAGAAGTACGTATCGGTTCTTCTTTTATTGATTTTGAACAGGCTTCGGAGAATTTGGAGAAAGAAATTCCCACATCTGTCAGTTTTGAACAAACTAAAAAGAAAGTGAAGGCAGTTTGGAAGTCAAATTTAGATAAGATACAAATTAAAGGAGCAACCGATGATGATGCAACGGTTTTTTATACGGCATTTTTTCGCACTATGCAATATCCACGTGAATTTTCTGAGTACGGCCGCTACTACAGCCCGTTTGATGATAAAATTCACAAAGGCATTTCATACAATGCGTATTCACTGTGGGATACATTCCGTGCACAGCACCCTTGGCTTCAATTGACACAGTCTCAACGGGTAGATGATATGATTACAGCGTTGATACAAATGTATAATGAAGGTGGTTGGCTGCCTAAATGGCCTAATCCTTCTTACACAAACATCATGATTGGTACACATGCTGATGCTGTTATTGCTGATGCGTATGTCAACGGATTTCGTAATTATGATGTAGAAAAAGCTTATGAAGCTATCCGCAAGGATGCTTTTCAAGCACCACGTGATGACTATCGTTGGGGCGACAGGCATTATTGGAACGGTTCATACGAGGCTCGTGGAGGTCTGAAAGAGTATTTGGATTTAGGTTATGTTGCCGCAGACAAGACAACAGAGTCTGTATCACGCACATTGGAGTTTGCTATGGATGATTATTGTGTAGCCCAAATGGCAAAAAAACTGGGACATGAGGAAGATTATCATATCTTAATGAAACGCTCACGCAACTATTTGAATCTGTACAATCCACAGACAGGTTTTTTTCAAGCACGACATAGTAATGGTAGCTGGGCAGATATAGAAGAGGGATTTACTGAAGGTGGACGCTGGACATACCGTTTCTGCGTTATGCAAAATATACCTGATCTGATTCATCTTCTGGGTGGGGAGGATGTATTTTGTAAGGAGCTAGACAAAAACTTTGATGAAGGGCATTATCGTCATGATAATGAACCCGGACATCATTTCGCTTACTTATATGATTGTTGTGGCAAGCTTGATAAAGTGCAGAACCGTATTCCAATGATAATAAAACAACATTACAAGAATAAGCCTGATGGTTTATCTGGTAATGACGATTGTGGACAAATGTCAGCTTGGTATCTATTCAGTTCATTGGGCTTTTATCCGCTTACTCCGGCATCAGGTGAGTATGCATTGGGTATACCTCATTTTAAAGAGATAATCCTGCAGCTACGAGATGGTAAGAAATTGTTAATCAAAGCTCCAGAATTGAATAAAAAAGATTACTTATTGCGAGTGTATTGGAATGGAAAACTTTTGGAAAAGCCTTTTATCTCTATTCAAGATATTTTTAAAGGTGGAGTACTAGAGTTTTGTTCTGAATAATAATCAATTAAATATATTAAATAATGAGATATTACTTATTACTACTATTTCAGATATATATCTGTATTTTAGCATTTGTTGTAACGGGATGTTCCTCTTCCCTTGTATCGAATACGGTCAAATCTCCGGATGGAAAGTTAGAGTTTACTATTTATAAAAGTGAAAAAGGTGAACCTGTTTATGCTTTTAAAGCTAATAATAAACAGTTGATTAACAATTCATCATTGGGTATTAAATTTAAGAATAACAATGTTTTAACAATTACTGAATGTAGTATTGAAGAGACTAATGAACGTCAAGTACGGGATATTTGGAAACCAGTATGGGGAAAGAGAGCTATAGTAAATGATCATTTTAATGAAAAGACTTTCACGATAAGTAGTACGGCCGTGGATGGCTTGGAGAAACTTCTTGTAGTAGTTCGTGTTTACAATGATGGAGTTGCTTTTCGTTATGAGATTCCTACCGGGAATAGTAAACTAGAAAGAGAGCCTATGGAATGTACTACATATAACTTTGCTGATGATTATACTGCATGGAGCTATAATGGCGAAGAACATAATATTGGTCCCGAAAAGCTTACAGATAGTAACGGTGAGAGACTTCCGGTTGTTACAATTAAAGCTGATGACCATAATTATATGGCTCTTCATGAGGCTTATTTGCAAGAAGGAGAACCGTTGCGTTTATTCTCGAAAAAGGGTGAGACAGCCTATTCTGTAATATCTACACCAGGAAAGTTACATCCAAATTATAGTTCAGCATGGCGTGTTATCATGTATGGCACCACTCCTGGTACATTGGTAGATTCTCATCTTGTAGAGTTACTTAATCCTGAACCAGATCCTAAATATGATTTTTCATGGGTAAAACCGGGTATTGCTTTATGGGATTGGCGTATGAATGGTGCAGAAATAGATGGGTTTAGATATGAGATGTCTTATCCTTCTTGGGTTCGTGCTGTGGACTTTGCGGCTGAACAAGGATTTGCCTATCTTGTATTGGATGCTAATTGGTATGGTCCTGAATTTGCCACAGATTCTGATCCTATTAATGGTGATAAGGCGAATGATGTACGTAGACTTATAGAATATGGTAAACAAAAGGGTGTAGGTATTTGGTTGTATTTAAATGATGTTGGAGGAAAACAATATCCCATTGAAGAAACTTTGAAACAATATAGTAAATGGGGAGCTGTCGGTGTAAAATATGGTTTTATGACCGGTACTCAAGAAGAAAAAAATAAATGGACACAAACTGTAACGCGTCTGTGTGCCGAGAATCATTTATTAGTAGACTATCACGATAATCCAGTTCACCCTTATGGACAAATGCGAACATGGCCTAATGCTGTTACCAGAGAATACTGTCATGCGCAATTGGACGGTTATCATGTGTTTGTTCCGGAAACTTTCTGTACTTCCGTATTTGTGAATATGCTAGCAGGTCCTTTGGATATGAACAACGGTATGTTTGATTTACGCCCGGGAAAAACGACTCGTGTAGATTGTAACTTGCCTGTTCCTTCAACTGTAACATCTGAGGCGGCTAGAACATTGATTACCTTCTCAGGTGTAACCATTCTTCCAGATATACCTGAATATTATAAGAAATATCCCGAGTTACTTCGCTTTATCAGTGCACAGAAGATGCCCTGGGTAGAAAGTAAGACTTTGGCTGGCGAAATTGGAGAATATATTGTTATGATGCGTCAAACCCAAGAAGCTTGGCTAATAGGTGCAGTTACCAATGAATTGGCACGCACAGTGGAAATTCCTTTGTCTTTCTTACCTAAAGGAAAATTTATTGCGCAGATAACCAAAGATGGTGAAGATGCACACTATTTTGTTAATCGTGAATCTTACCAATCCGTTGAAGAAAGTGTGGATTGTAACACTGTGCTAAAACTAGAGCTTGCAGCAGGAGGTGGAGCTTGTGTGCTGATTCAAGAAAAATGATAAAAGGTATCACAATTTGTCTTTGATTAGAATGTTAATGAGGATATACAACAAAAAGTGGAAAGTAATCTTGTTCTGGACAGGAGTCTTGTGTTATGCTTGTTGCGGAACAGATAATGACAAGGAACTGGCCGAGTATGTAAATCCTTTTATTGGGGCTAGTACGAATACCGAAGCTGCGGGAGCCTTTCATGGATTAGGGAAGACCTTTCCTGGGGCGACTTACCCGTTTGGTGCGGTACAAATAAGCCCCAATACAATTACGGGAGGAGACAATGGTTCGGGATATAGCTATGAACATCAAACCATTGAAGGATTTGCTTTTACCCAAATGAGTGGTGTGGGATGGTATGGAGACCTTGGTAATTTGTTAGTAATGCCAACGGTAGGTAAAATGTATACTAATTCTGGAAAAGAGAATGGAGTGAAGGGGTATCGCACTCGGTATGATAAAGCGTCCGAGAAAGCTTCTGCTGGTTATTATAGTGTATATTTGCCCGATTATGGTGTACAAACAGAGGCTACGGTTATGGAGCATAGTGGTATGCTACGTTTTACTTATCCGAAGAGTAAGGAATCTCGAATACAGATAGATTTGGCTCGTCGCGTTGGTGGCACGTCTACCTTCCAATTTGTAAAGGTGGTTGATGAGTACACAATCGAAGGTCGTATGGAATGTACACCAGAAGGTGGTGGTTGGGGAAACGGGGATGGCAATGCCAGATATACAGTCTATTTCCATGCTCAGTTCTCAAAGCCATTGACAGATTATGGATTTTGGAATGTTGAAATTCCTGAAGGAATTTCGCGCAAACGTGAATTTGTAGAAAGTGCTCAATTTCAAAAACTTACATCCCAAGCGCAGATCATACAAGATAAAAAAGAATTCCAAGGAAAGCACATCGGATTCTTTGCTAACTTTGAGACAAAGGAAAATGAGCAGATTTTGTTTAAATCGGGGATTTCTTTCGTCAGTATAGAAGGGGCACGTAAAAATCTAGAGCAAGAAATTGCGGATTGGAATTTTGATGTCGTAAAGGAGGCTACTAAAAAGCAATGGAATGATATGCTGGCAACTATCCGAGTAAAAGGTGGTACAGAAGAACAAAAGCGTATCTTTTATACAGCTCTATATCATACAATGATTGATCCTAGAAATTTTACAGATGTAGACGGACATTATATTGGAGGAGATGGAAAGATACATACATCGATTGGCTTTACTAAACGGACCGTGTTTAGCGGTTGGGATGTATTTCGCAGTCAAATGCCTTTACAAAGCATCATAAATCCCGAAGTGGTTAATGACCTGCTGATGTCTTTGACGACCTTAGCTGAAGAAAGTGGTAATCACTATTATGAGCGCTTTGAGCTCCTGAATGCATATAGTGGGTGTATGTTGGGTAATCCTGCGCTTTCAGTATTGGCCGATGCGTGGGTAAAGGGTATATTTAAAGGAGATAAGGAAAAGGCTTATACCTACGCTGACAATACAGCACACCTTTTTGGCAATACTGAGCGAGGCTATACCCCTTATAGTATTTCAAAAACCTTAGAGTATGCTTATACGGAATGGTGTATGGCACGTATGGCCATAGATTTAGGCAAAACAGAGGATATGGTTAAGTATTTGAAACTTTCCCGTTCCTATAAGAATTTGTACGATAAGGAAAAACATGCCTTCCGTCCGAGAAAAGAAGACGGTTCGTTTATAAAATGGCCCCAAAGAGAAAAATTGCAGGAAGGGTATGGTTGTACTGAGTGCAATGAACTGCAACAAGGTTGGTTTGTACCGCACGACATAGAAGGTATGGTAGAGTTGATGGGAGGTATTCAACAAACTGTAGCTGATCTTGATAGCATGTTTGCCCATACACCTCACAATTTTTTGTGGAATGTATATTACAATCATGCCAACGAACCAGTTCATCATGTTCCTTTTTTATATAATAGATTGGGAGAACCTTGGAAAACACAATATTGGTCTAGGTTTATTTGCGAACATGCTTACCATGATAAAGTGGAGGGATTGGTAGGTAACGAAGATGCCGGACAAATGTCTGCATGGTATGTATTATCGGCATGTGGTTTGTATCCTATTTGTCCAGGAGATACTCGTTATGAGATAACTTCTCCGTTGTTTAACGAGATAACAATTAAGGTAGGAGATAATAAAACATTTGTCATCAAAGCACACAATAATTCAACCTCTAATACTTATATACAGTCTGCTCGTTTGAATGGAAAGGAATACTCTCAATGTTACTTGGATTATCAAGATATTATGAATGGAGGAGTATTGGTATTGGAAATGGGAAATGCTCCTAATATGCATTGGGGGATCTAGAGTAGTATTTTTAAGGTATGAGGGTGTAGCGAAGGATCTCTTTTCTTATATTTAGGAAATAGGTTCTTCGTTACTGTTTTGTAAGCATTCAGCAAACCCCGTATTGTGAAAACTGCTAATGCCTGTATTTACATGTTTTTTAAAAATTTCAACTTGTCTTTGAAAATGTTGAAGATATTCGAAGATTTCTATCAAGGTCTATTAAAGGCTGGGAATTTTCTCTGAATAAGTCAGAGACATTAGTAGATGTCTGTGACTTTTTCAGAGATTTCTCAAAGAATCTTCCTGTCTTTTAAAGATGATGGCAGTAACTCTGCAAGATCCCTGGAGTAATCACTATCGTATTCATGTACGTGGTTAAGAAAATAGTTCATCCAGCCCTTGAAGTCCACATCGGCGGCCTTGCAGCAACCCATGAAGGAATAGATAACTGCAGCATCCTCAGCCGCGTTATGATTGCCACAGAACAAATAATTCTTTCTGCCGATCGCAACAGGCCTTACCGAGTTTTCTATCAAATTATTATCTATACAATATTTACCGTCCATCGTGTAATGTGCCAGTTGCCGCACATGATTAAGGAAGTAGTTCATGGCTTGTCCTATCGGACTTTTAGGAAGGACTTTGCCATACTCCGTAAGACACCATTTCTCAAACGAACAGATTATAGGATATGCAAGCCGTTTACGCAGTTCCATACGCTGCTGTTCATTCATGTTGTCGTCATCGGCTATACGTTCCACGTCATAGAGCATGCCTATCATGGTCAGGGCATACTCCGCCCTGGCCTTGTCATGCTTCAATGCCCTCTCAAAGTAGCGTCTGGCATGTGCCCAACAGCATATGATGATGATACCTTTTGTCTTTTCAAGTATCCCATAACCGGTATATCCGTCTGTCTGTATGGCCCCTTGATAACCCTTGAAGAGTTCCAGAGCCACCTTCATGCTTCTGGAACCGTCATGGTAAAAGAAGAAGACCTGGTTGCCCGTTACGCTCCGCACCAGCCAAAGATATCCCTTTATTGTCTGATGCTTCTCGTTGTTGATTATAGGTATAGTTGTCTCATCGGACTGGACATAATCGGAAGACAGGACCAGTTCCTTCAACCGGTAATAGGCGGGACGCATCAGGTCGGCCACTTCATGGAACCAGGCTTCGATGCTGGACGGTGGCAGGCTGATGCCTATACGCTTGAACATCTGTATCTGCCGGTAGAACGGAAGGTGGTCCACATATTTGCCGACCATCAGCTCGGTAAGTAGCGAAGCGCTTGCATAACTCTTGGGTATCGGTTCATTTTTCACCGGAGCGGTGATAATCCGGTTTGTATCCTTGCGCATACCCTTATGTCTGATAGTGACACGGACATACAGTTCGGCCGGTTTATATTCAAGATGCTCGGAAGTTTCCGTTTCATCAAACAGTACCCATTGGTCTTCATTGCCAAGATAGCCTTCGGGGTAGATATGTTCTTCTTCACGGCGGAGATGTTCCGGCAGTTTTTGGCGGACGGGAACCTTCTTCTCGTGTTCCCTGCCCTTCACCTGCCTGTA
>URWP01000032.1 GCA_900551645.1 uncultured Bacteroides sp. | reverse complement strand
TATTTACGGACGTGAACACCATGTACGTATCAATACCATCTCTCAGTCTCCGACTATGACTACTGCCGGTTCGGGTGTAAAGGGTATGGACAAACTGTTCGACTTTGCCAACCGTATGTCTCCGTTGGGTAATGCTTCGGCTGACGAATGTGCAGACTATTGTATCGTTATGTTCTCAGATCTGACCAAAAAAGTTACTATGCAGAACCTGTTCCACGACGGTGGCTTCTCTAGTGTTGGTATGAGTCTGCGTGCTATGGCTACCTATGAGAAAGGTCTGGATGAATATAAAGATGAGAACGGTAACATCATCTATGGATAATTGAACCGGATGTATCGGATAATAGGAATATTATTAATGATAGTGTTCGTTCTTTCTGCTTGCCGTCCCGGCGAGCGGAAAGACGAATTTTTTCAGAAGCCTGTGAAGGTTTTTCGCTATGACCGTCTTCAGTACGAAGCTACTGCGATGAACAGTGTGTCTGCTTTACAGAAGATGAATATAGATTGTCCGCAGGCTACAAAGTTGCTGATTGAGGATGTTTTGGGTATCGGATCTGTAAACGAACCTGACATCAATGATCGGCTGTGTGCCTATTATTCCGATTCTTTGCTGGTCAGGTTGATGGATGATGTACAAGAAAAGTTCAAAGACCTTTCCGATATCGAAGCAGATTTGACCAAAGGTTTCAGGAATTTGAAACGGGAGGTTCCTGAAATTCCTGTTCCGCGTATCTATTCACAGATATCTGCGCTGAACCAGTCTGTGGTGGTCGGCGATAGCCTGTTGGGGTTTAGTCTGGATAAATACCTGGGACAAGATTATTCACTTTATAAACGTTATTATTATTCGTTTCAGCGCCGGTCGATGGTACCGGAGCGTATTGTTCCTGATTGTTTTACTTTTTATCTGTTAAGTCTGTCTCCTTTTCCGTGGAAGGAGGGGCATCGTACATTGTTTGATTTTATGATGTATCGAGGCAAGATTGCCTGGACAGTAGAACATATTTTGCGGTCCGATGGCTCTGGAAGACTGACGTTAGGATATACGCGTGAAGAGCTGAACTGGTGCCGTAAGTATATGGATGCCTTGTGGAAGGAAATGGCAAAGAAAGGACATTTGGCAAGTACTGACCCAATGCTGATCCGTTCGTATACTTCGGGTGAACAGACATTGATTTTCAATGGAGAGAAGATGCCTCCCTGTATCGGTATCTGGCTGGGAATGCAACTGGTGGACAAATATATGAAGAACAACCAACGTCTGACTTTGAAAGACTTGTTTGGAAAGGAAGACTTCTCTGATTTGATGTCTGCAATGAAACACTGATTTTTATGTTATTCTGATGGAAACAGCTTTATATTTATTACCGGTGACGTTGGGTGATACACCTATCGAAAAGGTATTGCCTGCCTACAACAAAGAGATTATTCTAGGTATCAAGCATTTTATCGTGGAGGATGTCCGCTCGGCCCGTCGTTTCCTTAAAAAGGTAGAGGCTTCCATCAATATTGATGAACTGACTTTTTATCCGCTGAACAAGCATACGTCTCCAGATGACCTGTCTGGATATCTGAAGCCTTTGCAGGAAGGTTATTCCATGGGGGTTATATCGGAAGCCGGTTGTCCGGCGGTAGCTGACCCGGGAGCTGATGTGGTAGCGATAGCACAACGGAAGAATCTGAAGGTGGTTCCGTTGGTAGGTCCTTCTTCGATCATTCTTTCGGTAATGGGGTCCGGATTCAACGGACAAAGTTTTGCTTTCCACGGTTATCTTCCCATTGAGGCTGCCGACCGTATCAAGCGACTGAAAGAGCTGGAAGGGCGTATCTATTCAGAAAATCAGACTCAACTTTTCATAGAAACTCCGTATCGTAACAACAAGATGATGGAGGATATTCTGAAGACTTGTCGTCCTCAGACTAAACTATGTATTGCTGCCAACATCACTTGCGAAGGAGAGTATATCCATACCAAGACTATACGTGAATGGAAAGGTCATCTGCCAGACCTTACCAAAGTGCCTTGCATTTTTCTTATTTATAAATAGATACCAAAGAACTTCTTTTCAGAAGCTCTTGTTAATTTGTTCAGTAAGGATAAGTTGGAAATCGTAGATATCCAGCCATTGTCCGAATTTTCTTCCTACTTCATAAAAACGGGATACCTGCCGGAACCCTAATTTTTCATGTAATCTGACACTGGCTTCGTTAGGGTAGGTGATGCAGGCTATCAGTACATGTAGGTTGGATGCTTTGGAAGCCTCAATGAGTTGCTGCATGAGTGCCTGTCCGATTCCTTGATGTGCATATCCATTTTTGACATAAACCGTTGTCTCTGCTGTTTGCTGGTAGGCCTGTTTCTCTTTCCATCCGTGGGCATAGCAATAACCGAGGATTTCTCCGTCTGACTCGTATACAAAATAAGGATATACAGAGGAAATTGCTTTTATTCGGGCAGCCATTTCATCTGTGCTGACTGGTTCTGTTTCAAAAGTGATGCATGTATGTAGAATGTAATGATTGTATATTTCAGTGATGGCTTGTGCATCATTTAAGGTTACTGTTCTGATCATCTTTCTATTTGATTGTTGTGTTTGCATAATTTTTTAATAGAATTCTTTCCACATAGATGCTGCCAGGTCCAGATGCTCCAGTTCCGCCTGAAGACGGGATGAAATAATCATTTCACTGTCTTTCAATTCTTTGAAATCAAAGAAACGTCCTTTTTTGAGTTTCAGTTCCTGCTTGTCTTTCAGTGGAAGAATATATAAGTGTATAGTGTGTGGCACACCTGTTTCTGAAGGAATATTGTAGCGTAGGATGAATCTGGGTGTCATGGCCCCTTTTCGGACTATTTTTCGGCTTAACTGGGTAGAACAATGCTCAGTACTGCTGAAAGGGTTTCTCAATTGTTTTTCGACAGGAATATCCCATATGGTTTGCCAGTTCGATGTATCTGTATGCGGGCAAAGATATATTCTTCCGTTCCACAGTGGAGCTATGCGTATTAGATTGTGGATTCCTTCTTCACGTGCAGCCATTCTGATTCCGATAATGTTGGTTACAATACAGAAAATGTAAATCAGAATCGGAACCAGATAGACAGTCAGTGAAAAAATCCGGTGATTTTCCAGCCAGCCGTTTACCTGTAAAACGATAAGTATGATTAAGTGTATGGCAGAGAGCACAACGATGATACCAGATTCCAGTGTATAGTTACGTCCGGTATGCATATGCATTGTCTGATGAAACTTCAGGTAATAGTCTGGAAGTGTAAGATAAATGAAGCAAAAGGTGAGCATGAGCAGTTCCAGAACCGGTGTATTGCATTGGTCTGGAATGTATTCATATCCGGTAGACAAGCGGAAAAGAAAACATAAGCCGATACTGATGCTGCCGGAAAGTAGAAAAAAATTGATGTCTTTCCGATAGATAATATCTAATAGCATAGCTATTGTACCAATTGTCAGACCAATACCTAGCATGGGAGTAGCCGGAAGGAAATGTAGTCCAATCAGCGTAATAATAAGAGGGGACAATCCAAGTGAAACCAATAATCCTTTATATGTTCGTTGGGTGCTCATTTTTCAGTTAATCTATACACATATGTAACAATTTCGTACATCAAAAGGTTTAAAACTGTTGGATTTGTTTTTCTGCATAATAAGATGAGCGTACCAAAGGACCACTTTCTACCAGGCGGAAACCTTTTTGAAGTGCTGTTTCTTTGTAAGAAGCAAATTGTTCTGGAGTAATATAAGCAGCTACCGGATAATGTTTCCGGGTAGGTTGCAGATATTGTCCGATAGTCAGTATCTGAGCCATTTTCCAACAGGTCATCCATGGTTTCTGCTACCTCTGTTTCGGTTTCACCTAACCCGACCATGATGCCGGATTTCGCGGTAACACCGCTGTCTGCAATTATGTGGATAACCCGAAGACTTGTTTCATATCGGGCTACACTGCGTACCGACGGAGTCAGACGACGTACGGTTTCAAGGTTATGTGATACGATATCGGGTTTTGTATCTGTTACTTGTCGGATTAGTTCTTCTTTCCCTTGAAAATCAGGAATCAAAGCTTCCAAAGTAGTTTGAGGATTCAGTTGGCGGATAGCCTGGATTGTCTTTACCCAATGCTCTGCTCCAAAATCTGATAAATCATCACGGTCTACAGAGGTAAGGACTGCATGATTCAGTTTCATCAGTCGGATGGATTCTGCTACTCGAGTCGGTTCGTTTGTATCCAGTGGGAGTGGTTTTCCGGTAGGAGTGTTACAGAACTTGCAGGAGCGGGTACAGATGTTTCCACCTATCAGAAATGTAGCCGTTCCTTTTCCCCAGCATTCTCCCAGATTGGGGCAGCGTCCGCTACTGCAGATAGTATGCAGACGGTGTGTATCTACAATGCGTTTGGTCTCGGTATAGCGTGGATTAGTGCCGATGTTTATTTTCAGCCATTCCGGTTTCTTGATGTGTTCCATAGTGTATTATCAGAAATAAATAAAAGCTGCAGAAATACTGTTGGTAACAGGACTTCTGCAGCTCCGTTAAAAATGTATTTTAAAGGTTCTCAAGGAAAAAGTCGGCAACTCGATTCATCAGATGGTTGCGGGTATTTCCTCCGAAAATGCTATGGTTCCGGTTGGTATATACCTGCATATCGAACTGCTTGTTGGCTTGTACCAATGCTTCGCTGTATTCGGCCGCATTCTGATAATGTACATTATCATCGGCTGTTCCGTGGATAAGTAACAGTTTACCTTGTAGTTTTGAAGCCCGGCTGATGGCAGAACCGGCATTGTAGCCGTCAGCATTCTCTTTCGGGGTACGCATGAAGCGTTCGGTATAGACCGTGTCATAGAAACGCCAGTCTGATGGGGCAGCAATGGCCACACCGGCTTTGAAAGCACCGGAGCCGTCACTCATGGACATCAACGTATTATATCCTCCGAAACTCCATCCCCAAATGCCGATGCGTGAGCCGTCAATATAGGGTAAAGAACCCAGATAACGTGCAGTTTCCACTTGATCTTCCGATTCTTTTACTCCAAGGAAAAGGTATGTACATTTCTCAAAGGCTGCTCCGCGCCCACCTGTACCTCGTCCGTCTACACAGACCATGATATAGCCCTTGTCACACATATAGGCTTCGAACATTCCTCCATCACCGAAACTTCCGATTCCCCATTTGTCCAATACCTGCTGTGAGCCAGGTCCGCTGTATTGGTGCATGATGACCGGATATTTCTTGTTCGGATCAAAATTGGCAGGTTTCATCATCCATCCGTTCAGTTCCACTCCTTGCGAAGTCTTGAAGGTGAAGAACTCCTTAATTGGCATATTCAGTTGAGTAAGTTGGCTTTTCAACTGTTTGTTGTCAAGTAGAGTTCCCAGTTTACGGCCTTTGCTGTCGTTCAGCGTGATTTCGGTCGGGGTGTCTTTGCTGGAATAGGTATTGATGAAGTAAGTGAAGTTCTTACTGAACAGAGCGTTGTTAGTTCCTTCTTTGGTAGATAATTTAGTCTTCTTGCCCTTGCTGTCTATCTTATAGATAGCAGTACGCAAGGGACTGCCTTCGTTGCTGGCATAATAGGTAGTGCCGTTAGTTTCATCATAACCCAAGAAATCGGTTACTTCAAAATTCCCTTTTGTAATCTGACGGACCAGGTTACCGGCAATGGTATACAGGTACAGATGATTATAACCGTCACGTTCGCTCATCAGTACGATGTGATTCGGATAAAAGGCGATACCTCCGTACTCCTGTTCCTTGATATATTGTTCGGCCTCGTCGCGGATTGCTACTTTACAGGTGGCACTACGTGGATTGGCCAGATAAAGGTCAAAGCGGTTCTGATGACGGTTCAAGGTCATGATAGCCAGTTTCTCAGGGTCGGAAGTAAATTTGATACGGGGAATGTAGCCATCTTTATCGAGTGGTAAATCCATTTGGCGGGTTACATGGCTCTTGATGTCGTATGTGTGTACTGTTACGGTTGAATTGGTTTCACCGGCTTTGGGATATTTGTATTCATACTTTCCCGGATAAGTTGCATAGTCTTCTTTGGCTGGTGACATGCCTTTGTACCAAGGGAAAGAGAACATCGGTACCTGACTTTCGTCGAAACGGATGTATGCAATCATCTTGCTGTCGGCACTAAAGTCGAAAGCACGGTTAAAACTGAATTCTTCTTCGTATACCCAGTCTGGAATTCCGTTGAGTACTTTGTTGTATTCACCGTCTTTGGTTACTTGCGATTCACTGTTTCCGAACAGCAGTTTAACCAGAAAGATGTTATTGTTGCGCACAAAGGCAATCTGGTTGCCGTCCGGAGAGAACAGAGGAACCTGTTGAGGACCATTGTTTGACAAAGGTTCCAGGGTATTGTTTTTGACATTGTAGATATAGTATATCGCTGTGAATGAATGGCGGTAAATAGGTTTGGTTTCAGTCTGAATCAGAATCAGTTTTTCATCTGGTGACAGGATATAGTCATCGAATGTCTTGAAGTTACAATCGCGGGCTTTTGTCACATCGAAAATGGTTTCTACTTCTTTTCCTGTTTTGAAAGAATATTTGACGATGCGTTTGTGGTCACTGCTGATTTGGGTGTAATGATCTCCGTCCAGCATCGGTTTCAGTCCATAAATGTTCTGTGCCCGATAAGTGCCCTGAGCTACGTCCTGTAGTGTCACTTTTTGTGCCTGTATCCCCAGACTGAGGAATAACAACGTCAGAAGGGTAAATAAGCTTTTCATTGATTCTATTTTGTTTTTATGGTTAGTTTTCTCTGTTTTTCATGTAACTGCAAAGATAAGAAAAAAGCAGTTATTTTAAAATCTTTTGTTTTGGTGGAATTGTATCATTCCTTTGAGTTTGCTTGGTGCGTTCCGGAGACTCCTTTTGCTGTGGTGGAACAGGATGTATCAAGCTGTCTTCGGGAGTAGAAATTATTTCTTGTTTCGTAATCGCGTCTGGTATGCTGTCTGTAGAAATCCCTTCTTTTGCCAATTCCTGTTCTGTTGGAGACAGGGCCTTCAGACTGTCTGACTGTATCGGTTTGATTGTTTCTTTGGGCTTTGGAGAACCCAAGGTGTCTTGTGTCAACGAGTCTTGTATAGGTTTGACTGGTTTGGCTATTGGTTTAATGGGAGCAACTTTCTTTGGAGTTTCAGGTTCTTTCGGTTTAAACTGGATGGGAACTGAATATTTGCAACGTACTTTGTTGCCATTGTCTTCTTCGCCAGGAATCCATTTCGGCATGTTGCTTACCAGGTTCAGAGATAGTGTGTCCAATTCGGCTTTGAAACCGCGGGCAATTGTAGGATTGGAGATGCTTCCATCTTTTTCAACTATGAATTGGATGATTACGACTCCTGCTTCTTTTACTTGATTCTGTTGTGGCAGATTTCTCCGGACGTATTGCTGGAAGGATTTCATTCCTCCTGGGAATTCCGGCATTTTTTCTACTGTTGTATAGACCTGATAAGTATTTTGAGGTTGCATGTAGATAGCTTTCTCAGTGTCTGGATTGGTCAAGAAGTATTGGATGTTGAGGGTTTGGTTCTTCATACCATTAGCACGAATGACAATGGGATGGTTGTAATCGGCTTGGATGGTGAATTTTCCGGAAGTATTTGTTTGGGTTCTACGTCCGGTGCCCTGTATGCTGATTTGTGCTTTAGCAAGAGGGTTTCCAGATTGGTCTTTTACAATTCCTTGTATGTGAAATAATCTGTTGCTTTGTCTGAACGAAAGGATGTCTTGTTCACCATCTATCACAAGAATCGTATCTGAAGTAATGGTTTGAAGTTGGAAGGTATAGACAGACCTTGAAGAATTTTCCGGAAAATAAAGTGATGCAGAACGGCTGTTCTCTTCCGGACATTCAGCTTCAAAATCGAATACTCCATTGTCATTGCTGGTAAACTCGTTCTGTTCGCCCCAAATACGTAGAATCATTCCTTTATGTGGCTGTTTACCTGAGTTTTGAACTGTAATCTTGAAATGTCTTTTGGAAGATGATTCCGGCTGTTGGGGAGATGGAAGAGCTGCTGTAAGCTGTAAGCAGAAACAGCAGATGAATCCTATTATACTGAGAATATATTTCAAATTGAATGTCATAAAAATACCCGTAGTTTTTACAAAGTTAGTTATAGTCTGCAAAACTACGAGTATTCCTGCTGATTCGATTCTTTGAACTGTTAATAAAGTTAAATCAAATCAGGCTTTCTCTGTTTTCTTTTTCTGAAGTCTTTTCTGTTTCAGTTGATTGAGTTTATCGATTGTATATCTGTGACTCAGAAGAATCTGATACCGGTATACTAAGCAGGTTGTGATAAAATAGATACCGGCCTGTATCCATAAAGCATGGTATTCTATTTGTACATCCCATAGTGTAGCTCCCATGTTGTTGATACGTACAAATCCGTTGATACCGAACGTGGAAGGGAAAAACCAGGAAAAAACTTTCCAAAAGGCTGGTACACTCGCTCCCGGCCACGAGATACCGGAGATAAACAGTAACGGAAGCGAGGTGAACACATAGATCATCATGCACGATTCACGGTGATGGATGAAGATGGAACAAGTCATCGAGAAGAAGATACATGCCAATAGGTATGGAAAGATGAATGCCAATAATGTTCCTGCTTGGGCAATCTGTACGAGACTGAACATCTTCGGTACTGCACAAAGTATATAAGCCGAGATGATGGCGTATATTAAGAGGTATGCGAATGATTTTCCCAATACAATACGCAATGTACCTTGGTAGTGTCTGCTTATTGGTACCAGATTCGCATATCGATTCTTTTCGCGAGCGGTACCCGCAGACATACCTATTCCTAGAAGCAGTGTCTGTTGTATAATAAGTATCAGTACTGCTGGTATTAGAAAACTGGCAAAACCATCTTGTGGATTGAATAAAGATACAGGTTCATACGTGATGGGAGCTGTACTTATTTCATCTTGTCTTTCTGTGGTATTTCCTAACCGTATAATCTTGATCTGTTTGTTTATTTCTAAAGAAGCATTTGTAGCTGACATCAGCAGTGCTTTATAGTAAAGCATTCCACTCATATCGCAGAATAGATTGACATGTGCTTGTTCTCCTATAGCTAGTGTCTTGCTGAAATCCTGTGGTATATAAATGATGCCATATACTTTTCCTTCTTTGATTAGTTCTTTGGCTTCTTCCATGTCTGCGCAATAGGATTGGATATGTACGTCGGGGGTGGCATCTATTAGCCTGAGGTATTTGCGGCTGATGGATGATTTGCTGTTATCTACTACTGCTGCAGGAACTTCCTGCACTACTTCGTTAGTATAGATGAAAGCATAAAGTAAAGGGTATAATAAAGGAACTAGGATAAAGAATATCAATACCCCTTGGTCTTTGAATACATTTTTAAGTTCTTGTACACAGATATGGAAAAGACCGGCGGATCCTTGATTGATAATCGTTTTGAATGACTTTTCTTTCATGCATGTATCAAGTTTACGGTAAATATACATAGCTTGTCATGGCTGCCCGAAGCTTTTTCAGAACGAAGAAAGGAAGCACCATAAAAAGCAGTAAGGCGACAACGGAATGCCACGCATAGATAATGGGGTAACCGTTAAGAGCCTGATTGACATATAAAAGGAAATAATGCCGTAACGGAAACAGATTACTGAGTGCCTGTAAAGTAGGATGCATGGCCATTACCGGGAATGTGAATCCGGAAATGGAGAATGAAATTACACCCCATAGGGAGGCCGCACTCATAGATAATCGCATGGTACCAATTAGACCGAACAGGAAAACTCCGAATGCTTGTGAAGCAAGGACCAGAAGTAGTCCTGCTAATACCATCGGGAAGATACCACTGTTACATGGGAAATGCATGAACCCGTATAGATAGACATTATGAAAAGTTGCGATGATGAAAAAGACAATAGTTTGTGGTATTAGTTTTCCTATCAATGCAGTAACAATGGAACCATCGGCCAAAGCCAACAGAGATTTTGCGGTATTCTCTTTGATTTCTGTTCCGATGGAATAACAGGTAGTCAGGAAGATCAGTAACATCAATATTCCTGGAAACAAAGTATTGCAAAGGTATACCGAATAGTTGAGCCAAGGATTGTTTAAGGCATGGGTATCGATAACTATCGGTTGAAGGAATCCCATAGCCTGGTCTTCAGTAGCTCCCTTAGCATATAGGGTAGCTCTTCCAATAGCTCCTGCTGCCAGTTCAGACATAGTCCGCTGATCTCTGTAGAGCAATGATCCGGCTATCAAATACGAATAGTTGACATAAAACGAAACTTTGGGCTGACGGCTAGCTAATGCTTCTTCGGTGGTTCCTTCCGGTATGTAGTAGAAAGAGTAGATTTCACCGCGTTGCATAGCTTCGCGTGCTTCGGTCACACTGCTGTAGTGTGCGATGATTTTTGTCTGTTGGAAAGCGTCCAGATTGCGGATGATGTTACGTGTGGTCGAGGTGTTGTCAAGGTCCACTATGCCCGCAGGAAGGTCTGTAGGAAGTCCTTTTCCCATCAGTGTAGTGAAGAACAGGTAACAGAATACCGGTGCTATCACCATACAGAACAGGTACATTGGTTTCACCGCTATGCGGAATACTTCCCGTTTGGCTATCTGCAACAGACTTTTAAGGACAGATGTTGACATGATTCCACCAATTTATTTTTCAATGATGACCGACATACCCGGGCGTAGATTGGCAATGGGCTGTACAGGCTTCACTTTTACTTCGAACGTTTTCAGGTCATACTGTCCTGTAGTTTTAGTAGCTTTCCAGGCAGCATATGTACCTAAATCTTTCATATAAGTTACTTTGAAGGTTCCTGTCGTTTCAAGTGCCGGAATATTCGCATTGATTTCTCCGCCTACTGTAAAATCCTTCAGCAGGTCCTCGCGGACATTGAAACTTACCCACATGTCATTCAGTTGGGCTATATTCATAATCGGAGCTCCTGTTCCAACCAGTTCACCTACTTTTGGGAAAATTTCACTCACTTCGCCATCGGCTGAAGCTGTAAGATAAGTTTCGCTGATATAGGAGGATACTTCTGCTACAGCTCCTTTGGCACGTTCTACCTGAGCTGCTGCCATTTCTTTATCTTCTTTTTGTGCTCCATTTTTGGCCATAGTATATTGTGCATTGGCTGCACGTTCTGTTGCTTTCATTGCTTCATACTGTGCTTTAGCTTCATCACGTTTTTGAGCAGACATGACTCCTTCTTCATACAGACGATTCACTCGGTTGTATGATTTTTCTGCAATTTCCAGTCCTGCTTTAGCCTTTTGCCACATTTCGTAGGCAGCCTGTATTTGTTCGGAACGTGTACCGCGTAAGGCTTTTTCGTTCATGGCTTGTGCCGCCTGTTCTGCCGCTTGAGCTTGAGTCAGTTTGGCTATTACATCAGGTGCTTCTAAGATAGCCAGGGTATCACCGGCTTTTACCTGATCTCCTTCGCTTACAAAATATTTTAGGATACGTCCGGGTACTTTGCTTGAAACTCGGTACTCAGTGGCTTCTGCTTGCCCTTGGATAATTTCCGGACCTTTTCCCAAAGTAAAGAATCCGATTACGCTTACGATGACGATTACTGCCAGTAGTGTAAAGAATGCCAGCAGAATGTTGTTACGTTGAGATTTTTCAGCCATATCTGTTGTTATTTTAATGTTCCCATTGATTTGTTTAAATAAATTTCACTCATTTTCAAGTCTATCTGTGCGTCAATTTTTCCAGATTGAGCCGATAGCCAAGCGGTCTGTGCTTCCAGAACGTTGCTGGTGGGGATTACTCCTTCCTTGAAGCCCAGATTGGCATAACGCAGGTTTTCGTCAGCTTTTTCCATGTTTTTCTGAGCCATAGTCAGTTTCTTGGTAGCTTCATTTACTTTATAAGAGCTTTGAGTTACCTGTAGTTCCACTTTTTCTTTGATATCTTCCAACTGGTATCGGGCAATGTTTGCTTCTGCTTTGGCTGCTTTTATCTTATAGATGCCTTCTCCCCAATGGAAAACAGGAATCTTCAGCATGACTCCTACAGCCCACATCCCTCGGAATTTGTTTTCGAATCCGTTATAAAGAGACGGATTGGTAACAAGGTAATTGGCTGTGAAAGCTACTGTTGGTAGGAATTCAGAGCGTACTACATTGACTTTCTGTTGGTATATCTTTTGAGCGAGTTCCAGACTTTTTAATTCTTCCCGGTTGGACAATGCTGTATTTACATTGCTTTCTGTATAAGTAGAAGGAAGTGTCAGGTTATCCATGTTTTCATCGGTCAGCTGGATGTCGCTTTCCAGTGGAAGTCCACAAAGCTGACAGAGTAACATTTTCGATAGACTCAATCCATTTTCCACTTGCGTGAGTGTCATTTCAGCTTCGTTGACTTTTACTTTTACACTGAGTCCGTCGGCACGGGTAGCTACTCCCTCCTGAATCATCTTGTCTACATCTGAATCCAGTTTCTGTACGAGAGCCAGGTAGCTTTCTGCCAGTTTTTTCTTGTTGGCCAAAGATACGACTTGCCAATATGCCTGATCAGTATTTAGGATAAGATTCTGGGTTTCGGTGGCGTGCTGAGATTCTGCCAGTTGCTCTGCATACTTAGTAATTTTGTTATATGCAATGATTTTGCCTCCCATGTAGAGTGGTTGGGTCAGTGTTGCAGCACCTGCGTACATGTTCCGTGTATCTGTCCGGAAAGCATCTACTACACTTTGCCCCATACCGTTCAATGCTCCCTCGAAACTTGGGGCCACTTGTCCGAATATTGCAGCAATTGGTTGTAGAGAAGCGGCCAGTCCTGGATTGGTAGCGGCTATTTGTTGGAAAGCCTGCTGAATCTGATTACTGGCAGTAGTACCTATATTCCCAATGGTCTGTTTCTGTTCGTCACTAAGCAAGGAAATTTCTTTTTGGGTACGCATGTAAGTACCCGTTACATCAATTTTGGGCAGATAGTTGGTAAATGCGGCCTTCTTCTGGTAGTGGGCAGCATTTATTTTTTCTTGGGCGATACGTAGCTCCTTATTGTTTTCAAGGGCCAGTATTCGACAACTGTCCAGGGTCAGGACCCGCTGGGCATGTACTCCGAGAGTCAACCCAGTTAATAAGATAATACTTAAAAATCTTTTCATTACCAATTCAGACTAATTTGTTTGGTTGCTTATGCAACAATGCAAATGTATTACTTTGTAACAAATAAGCCAAGTAAATTGTTGAAAAGATTGTCAATGCAACTTATCTTTTTGCGGTATGAGGCTTGGAGGCAACGGAATTGTAAAGGATACGGATGTTTTTTCCTTGATATCCTCTGGATTTGAGCTGAGTTTCTTCACTTTCTCCTTCTTCCGGTTGTGTTGGGAAACTTCCGGTCTGAATATGAGTGAATACCGGTTGAATCAGTTCGTCTTCTGCAGAGGCAAATTCTCCTAAAGTACCGGATATGTCTTCAGACTGTTCGAAGTCTGGTGTTAGTCCATTGTCGAAATAATCTTTGAACCCTTCTGAGTTACTCAAGTAGATAGTGCTTAACCAGAACTCCAGTTGTGGAGCCTGTTCATCGGTGAAAAGCTGTTGTCCGATATTTTTTCCGAATGTAGCTGTTCCTACTTGTATGAGTCGTTCTTGCAGATACGGTTTCAGGCAGTTGATAATAACTTCCGAAGCAGAGGCTGTGTTTGAGGTCGTCAAAATGTACAGATTTGTGTAACTCAAGGCGGTTCCGCCAGGAATCAGGGTCGGGTCTACCTTCAGTATTTCTTCCTGGTTCAACTTGTCGTTATAGGTCATTTTTACGAGCGTTTGTCCTTGGGCTTCCTGTGGAGCCAACATAGAACCCAGTTTCTGAGCCATGTTCAGATAACCTCCCGGATTGTAGCGCAAATCAAGAATGATATCCGACGGATTTGCTGAGGCTATATCCGTAAACCATTGGTTGAGGGCTTCTTCGTCTTGAGCACCGAACTCGTTATAGAGCAGGTAAGCCACTTTTTTCCCTCCGATATCCAGAATTTTTTGTGAAAGCAGGTTATGTTCTTCAATGTAACGTGGTGCGGGCATTTGTACCGTCTGGGGGATGGTATCAAATCCTTCTCCGTTATATTTTCCCAATGTAAAGGTATAGGCTTGGGTGGGATTAGATATGTATTGGGTATAATCGGTCGATTTCATTTTCTTGTTGTCGGCCGAGATAATCCAGTCTCCTCGTTGAATACCTGCTTCTTCAGCCGGTGAATCCGGTTGTGTATAAAGTACCCGGATAGCGTATGCTCCTGATGGGACCTGTACCATCGCTCCTTCGATACCGAAAGTAGGAGTATCACTCGTTGCACGTGATGAGGTAAAGACAGAATCCACATGTGAGAAAATCACTCCATTTTTCTGGTCTTGGGAAGATACAACAGACTTGAGGAAATCTTGTGGTTTGTTGAAAAAATTCAAGTTTTCTTCACTGGGCAAATCTTCATAGAAAAGATAATATTGTTGCATTACCTCGTACATCCAGGTTTTGGGTTGGATCAGTGCGTAATATTCTACTGATCGGTCCTGGAAACATGAGGTCAGTGACATTCCCCACAGAATGAGCAGGCTGGCAGTCCAGTAAGAAAGTTTTTTCAGCATAAGTTTGTTGTTTGTTTTCCAGCGACAAAGATAATATAAAAAATGGAATATTGTTGAAGGATAATCTGGGGTTTAGGTTTTTATAGGTTTTGAAAACAGATACAGCCCGTCTGTATGACGGGCTGTATTCATTAAAGCTATTTTTATTGTAAAGAGAAAGCGTTTTGTCCAATCATATTTCCATCAGCGAACAAGTATACGTGGTAGGTTCCGGCCGGTAAGAATTCTTCTACATCCCAATATACAGTAACCTGTTGTTCTTCACCGGTATATTCGATGTATTTCTTGATGGAGTAACCGATGTTACGGTCTTCGTAGGCAAAGGTATTGGCACTGCTCTTGGTCAGAATTTCGTTATCAGGTTTGGCGATGCGGACATATATTGTTTTATTACCTGTTGTTGCGGTAATGTTCTTTACGATGGTGAATGAAATAGCCAGTTTTTTGACATCTTTCACTTTTTTAGCCTTTTTGCCCCGTTTGTTTGTAGGAAGGACAGAAATATTGGTTGCATCCAGTTGTGCTGCTAAAGTTACTTTTTCATTCAGGCTTTTTTTCTCAGCGGAAAGATTACTGATTTGAGCGGTAGCTTGAGAATATTTGTTTTTAACCTCCACGTTTTCTTTGGTCAGTGCTTCATTGATTTTGTTCAATGAATCAATTTGCATCACGTAGCTTCTTAATACGGCACGTACCGTACGCAACTCCTTTTTCAAACGCATGATTTCGGCCGCGTTTGTAGTCTTTACCTGACGCAGTTCTTCCAGCAGACGTTGTGTCTTCAGTTTTTCACTTTCCAGTTTTTCTTTCAGTGAGTCGTTGTTAATCTGTACTTGCAACTCATCGTATTGAGTGGCGAAAGTACTGTATTCATTTTCCATTTCCTGTTTTTCGACAGCAAACAGTTCACTCATTTCTTTGTTTTTGCGTGACTCATTGAAAGCCAGGAATCCTACAACAGCTATGATAGCCACCAAAACAACAATGGTTATTACCAGTTTCTTGTTCTTATCCATACTATTTCCAATTTTGCGACAAAAATACAATATTTTATGGAGTATGTATGTTTCTTGCAGAAAAATAGTTTAATAGCCATATATATTTACTGTAACGGTCTGGTCTTCGTTTCGTATCCAGGATTGTAACGGTTGTTCATTCAATAGAACCCATTGGTTCAATGCAATTTCTACATTTGTACCATTTGCTTCGAGATAGGTATCTTCATCGTAGGGGATGAATTTATTTGTGTAGCTTTTGTCTATAGGAAGGTCTATGGTAGACGGATAATAGCAATGTTCTACCGATGGTTGCGTAGTGCAAGAGTTTATTATTTTGTTGCCGGTTATTTGGGAACATAATATGTTGGAAAATTTACTGTTCTTTGTTACATAGCAGATGGATGGAGAAATCTTTTTGCTGGTATGTTTAAAAGCGCTTACATGGCAGTTGGTAACCTTACCCTGATCGATGAAAGAAATTCCACCGGATTGGTAGAACTTACTGGATACGGTAAATGATATAATCCGACAATTTTTGATTTCTCCTAAATTGAGGTAACAGATTCCTCCGATATACGTTAATTCCTCCGAATCCTGGCAGGTAGCCGTGATATTCTGAAAACTGCAGTTATCTATAATTCCACTGCTGTAACCTACCAGACCTCCTATCTGATTGGATTGGGAGTCTGTTATTTTTATGGATAAATTTTCAACGGAGAGATTCTTTATTTTTCCAGTTGCTCCAAGATAACCGAATATGCCGAAATATTTTTGGTTGGACTTTCCTGTGAGGTTTAAACCTTTGATGGTGTGGTGATTACCATCGAATGTATTATTGAAGGCCACTCCCTTCGAACTGCTTTTATATCCTATTTCCATGACTTGTCCGGATGTTTCTTCCGTAAACTCTAAGTCTTTAAGTAAGTAATATATGGTTTCTCCGTCTATTGTTTCACCGAATTCATCCAAAGATCGTCCAGGGTATTCGTAACCATTGATGAGATGGGAAAAGGCAATGTAGTCTTCCACGCTAGAGATTCCGAGTCCTTGTTGTTGATTATTAATGGTATGGATGTACTCGGTACCGGAAGTGTATAGTTGTTCGGGTAATTCGATGGTGTATTCTCTGGTAGTAGTGGTTATTTTAACCGATAAAGTCATTTTTTGACTGGAGGGTACAATCAATGAATATTCTCCACTTGGATTTACATCTTTTTTGACACTCAGTTTACGGTAATTTTCTTCAAGACCGATGGATGCTTCCATACAGTTAAGTGAAGAAACCAGGTGAGAAGGAATGATGACGATCTGTTGTATCTGCCTGTTGAATGATTGAGAAATCCGGAAAGTAACTTTTGAGAAAAGGTGTTGGAATGATAGGGTGATGGAGCCTTGTTGACAGGTTTGTGTCGCACAAAGCAAGTCGGTAAGTTCACCGGTTTCATTATAAAATTGTTGGTTTTCAACGGTCTCTGCAGGGTGATAAGCTTTGATTTCTGCGATAGGCTGATTGTTGTTCCAAGTGAGAGACTGACTGGGTTCCCAGTGCTCTCCTGCCCATATCAGGCGGATTCCTGAAGCATTTATGCCTCCTTTACTGTGGAAGCTTATCTGGCTTGAAATTGGTAATGCACTGATACTGGTACTCCGTGAAGAAGTCTTGCCGGCGAAAGCTGTAATATGATTACCTATGATGTTTACAGTCTGAATTTTTTCGATAACTCCTTTGTCTGCACAGTTTTCACATAGAAAGATAAGCAGTAGAATGAACGTAAATGGTATGATATGTCTTTTCATGGTAGTTAAGGTGGTTTTATTGATATAGAAACGCTGTTCTGTTTAAATTTTGCCTGTGTGAATGTTTTTTTTTACGATATAAGTAGATGGATAGTCCGGCTGGGAGAAACTGTAGTGTACTAAATAAGTTGACACAAATTATTTAGTAATATGCGCGAATATCGTAAGTATTCCCAAGACGAATGTCTGTGTTA
>URWP01000031.1 GCA_900551645.1 uncultured Bacteroides sp. | reverse complement strand
TCGGCTACTTCACGTGCTTTGGCCAAGTCGGGTGAGC
Source organism: uncultured Bacteroides sp. (assembly GCA_900551645.1). Lineage (GTDB taxonomy): Bacteria > Bacteroidota > Bacteroidia > Bacteroidales > Bacteroidaceae > Phocaeicola. The sequence goes on along the minus strand of URWP01000031.1, from coordinate 17,937 downwards.
CTTCCAGGCCGACGGCAAATGAGTGAAGTTGTGGCCACCAGGCATCTTTCTGTCCGTCTGTCTCGATACGTTTGGCAGCGAACTGTTTGGCGATGGCTGAGATGACCGAACTGTCCAGACCGCCTGACAGCAATACTCCGTAAGGTACGTCGCTCATCAGTTGGCGGCGAACGGCATCTTCCAGCGCATCGTGTACGGCTGTAACCTCTTGTTGGTATGTCTCTGAGGAAACGGTTTCCGGAAGAGATTCGTCATACTTCATCCAGTCGCGTGTATACCAGCGTTTCATCACACCTTCGCTGCCTATATAACAATGTCCGGGTAGAAAAGGTTCATAAGAATCGCAGAAACCTTCCAAAGCTTTCAGTTCGCTGGCACAGTATATTTTGCCTTCCTTATCACGGCCGATATAGAGAGGAATTACGCCAATCGGATCTCGTGCGATCAAAAAGTCATCCTTTTCTTCATCGTAGAGGGCAAATGCGAAGATACCGCTCAGGTCTTCCAGAAAATCAGTTCCTTTTTCGCGGTAAAGAGCCAGAATGACTTCACAGTCGCTGCCGGTCTGGAATTCATACCGTCCTTTAAAGCGTTCTCGGATTTCCCGGTGGTTGTAGATTTCCCCGTTGACAGCCAGAATCTGTTTTTTGTCTGGAGAATACAGGGGTTGTCCTCCGCTTTGAGGGTCGACAATTGAGAGTCGTTCATGGGCCAGGATAGCTGAGCCTCCGCAATAGATACCGCTCCAGTCGGGACCACGATGGCGGATTTTCTTGGCCATTTCCAAAGCTTTCTTACGTAATTCCTGAGTTTGTTCTTTTATCTTGAATATCGCTGCTATTCCACACATAGTTGTATCGTTTAAAAGTTGTTGTAATTTGTATGTAGTTTGTCCCGGCCGGAGTCGGGACAATATGAGAGCAGCCGGTTGGCAATTATTTGCCGGTCAGGTAGGCATCAATATCTGCGGCGGCTTTACGTCCACCGGCAATACACTTCACTACCAGACTGGCTCCTGTAGCTGCATCACCGGCCAGGAACACGTTCTCGGCATAGGCAGGATGTTCGGGTTTCAGAAATCCCATGGCCAGCAGGACGAGATCCGCTTTCAGGATTTCTTTCTTACCGGTAGGTCTCATGATGGGACGTCCGCCTTCAGGATTCGGTACCCATTCTACCTCTTCCACTTCTACACCGGTAACATGTCCGTTTTCTCCAATGAACTGATTGGAAGTGAGGCTCCAACGGCGTTCGCAGCCTTCTTCATGACTGGAACTGGTTTTCAGTACTACGGGCCATTGTGGCCACGGTGTTGCCGGATTTTGACCAACCGGCGGTTTGGGCATGATTTCTATCTGAGTGACACTGACAGCTCCCTGACGGTTGCTGGTACCGATGCAGTCGCTTCCCGTATCTCCACCCCCAATGACCAATACATGTTTGCCTTTGGCACTGATTCGTTCTTCTTTGCTGAATGTCTGTCCGGCCAATACCCGGTTTTGCTGGGCAAGCATTTCCATGGCGAAATGAATTCCTTTCAGGTCACGTCCTGGAATCTTCAGGTCGCGGGCTTCAGGAGTTCCTGTGCAGATACAGTAAGCGTCAAATCCTTCCGGCAGGTGATTCAGGTCAATGTCAGCGTTCGTTTGGAAAACGATACCTTCAGTTTCCATGACCTGGATACGACGATTAATGATGCCTTTTTGCAGCTTGAAATTTGGAATGCCGAATCTCAATAATCCGCCTACATATTCCTGTTTCTCGAAAACGGTAACTTCGTAGCCTTTCTGATTCAGCTGATTAGCAGCAGCCAGCCCGGTAGGACCGGAACCGATGACTGCTACTTTCTTTCCGTTTCGTTCGTACTGACGGGGTTGTACATAACCTTCTTGAAAGGCTGTTTCGATGACTGCACACTCATCTTCACGGATAGTGACAGGAGCGTCCATACTCAGTTTCAGTACACACGATTTTTCACAGAGGGCAGGGCAGATACGTCCGGTAAATTCAGGAAAATCGTTGGTCTGACTCAATATCTCGTAGGCTTCTTTCCAGCGTCCGCGGAAAACTGCGTCCTGAAACTCTGGCGGACGGTTGCCTAGCGGACAGGCCCAGTGGCAGAAAGGTACGCCACAGTCCATGCAACGCGAAGCCTGTAGTCTGCGATCGCTGACGTTCAGCGTCTGTTCCACTTCACCAAAATCGGCGATGCGGTCGTGCACCGGGCGGTATCCTGCCTCCTGGCGCGGTATAGTAAGGAATGCTTTGGGATTTCCCATAATGCTTATTTTCTATTGGTTATAATTAATAATCTCTCTGTACTTCGGCAATCTTCTGTTGTAGTTTCCGCATCTGTTCTTCGGCCAGTACGCGCTTGTATTCAATCGGAGTTACCTGGATAAACTCATCGATGTAGCGGTTCCAGTTGTCGAGCATAGTACGGGCTAGTTGAGAACCGGTGTAGAGATAGTGTTGACGAATCAGTTCGTGCAGTTCCTTGCGTGCAGTACTGTCTTCCAGCAAGGAAAGTTCTACCATTTCCATATTGCAGAAATAATCGAAGTTATGGTTCTTGTCCCAGACATAAGCTACACCGCCACTCATACCGGCAGCGAAGTTTCGTCCGGTTTCTCCCAATACGACTACACGGCCTCCTGTCATATATTCACAACAATGGTCACCTACTCCTTCTACAACGGCGATAGCGCCTGAGTTACGTACAGAGAATCGTTCGCCTACCCGACCGTTGATATATACTTCTCCACTAGTAGCACCGTATAACAAGGTGTTTCCTGCAATTGTATTTTTCTCTGCTTCGAAGTTGGAACGGACCGGAGGTTGTACGGAAATGCGTCCACCACTCAATCCTTTTCCTAAATAGTCATTGGCTTCACCTTCCAGTCTGAAACTGATACCATGAGCCAGGAATGCACCGAAACTCTGTCCGGCAGATCCTTTGAACTTCACGTTAATGGTCTGTTCCGGTAATCCGGCATTTCCGTACTTGGCGGCAACAGCTCCGGATAACATGGCTCCTACGGAACGGTCTGTATTGGCGATGGCATATTCTAACGATACTTCCTTACCGTTTTCCAAGGCTTCCTGACAGGCTGCTATCATGGCTACATCCTTCACCTGGCTGATTTCATGTATCTGGTCTGTTACGTTGTGGATTGCGGCTTTGCTGTCTACTTTATGCAGCATGCGGCTGAAATCAAGCAGAGAGGCTTTCGTCCCTGGTTGTTGAGGTTTCAGCTCAATCAGATCAGTGCGTCCCACGATATCTTCCAGACGGGTGAATCCCATTTCGGCCAGGTATTCTCGGACTTCCTGAGCCAGGAACTGGAAGTAGTTCACTACATATTGGTAATGTCCGCGGAAATGTTCTCGCAATTGCGGGTCTTGAGTAGCTACCCCCACCGGACATGTGTTGGTATGACATTTACGCATCATGACACATCCCAGTACAATCAGGACAGTCGTTCCGAAACCGAATTCCTCGGCTCCCAACAGGGCCATGCTGATAATGTCGTGACCGGTTTTTATCTGTCCGTCGGTTTGTAGGCGTACTTGTCCGCGCAGACCGTTTAGTACCAGTGTCTGTTGAGTTTCGCTCAGCCCGATTTCCGGAGAGATGCCGGCATATCGCATGGAAGAAGCCGGAGAAGCTCCTGTACCGCCTTCGGCACCTGATATGACAATCAGATCGGCTTTCGCTTTGGCTACACCGGCAGCAATGGTACCTACACCGCTCTCTGCTACCAGTTTTACGCTGATTTTCGCTTTGGGGTTTACGTTCTTCAAGTCAAAGATCAACTGCGCCAAATCTTCAATGGAGTAGATATCATGGTGCGGCGGCGGTGAAATCAGTGAGATACCCGGAATGGAGTGGCGGGTCTTGGCAATGATTTCGTTAACCTTGAAGCCCGGCAATTGTCCTCCTTCTCCCGGTTTTGCACCTTGGGCTACCTTAATCTGTATTTCTTCCGCATTTACCAGATATTCGGTTGTTACTCCAAATCGTCCGGAGGCAATCTGTTTGGTTTTGCTGGACAGGGAAATACCGTCGAATGTTTCATGGAAGCGATCAGAATCTTCCCCACCTTCGCCGGTGTTGCTGCGAGAGCCCAGTTTATTCATGGCCAGTGCCAGTGCTTCGTGTGCTTCCTTGCTGATGGCTCCGAATGACATGGCACCGGTGACGAAATGCTTCACAATGTTCTCTACCGGTTCTACCTGGTCGATGGGAATCGGATTTCGTTTGAAGCGGAAGAAGTCACGAAGGAAAATAGGCGATTCTTTATCGTCTACCAGATGAGTGAACTCCTTGAACTTCTTGTAACTGCCCAGACGGGTAGCCAGTTGTAGGGCAGCGATGGTTTCCGGATTCCATGCATGTTTTTCTCCATCTTTCCGGAATGAGAATTGTCCGATATTCGGTAATAGATCAGGCACTTCTTTAGGAATGAAACCGGCATCGTGGAAAGCGATGTAGTCTTTGGCTATTTCTTCCAGACGGATACCGCCGATAGAGGAAGTGCTGGTCCCGAAATAGGCATTCAGCAGCTCCTCGCTCAGACCGACTGCTTCGAAAATCTTGGCACCCCGGTACGAGCGAATGGTACTGATACCCATTTTACTCATTATCTTATATAATCCTTTCCGAATAGCTTTGATGTAGTTTTTCTCGGCTGTTTCGTAATTCATCTGTATGTCGCCTTTCGCTACCAGGTCGTCCAAAATAGAGAAGACCATGTATGGACAGATGGCGCTGGCACCGTAGCCTAACAATAGAGCGGCATGCATCACTTCACGGATTTCGCCGCTTTCTACAATCAAGGCAGTCTGTACACGTTTCTGTACGGAAATCAGGTGATGATGCACAGCACTGACAGCCAATAATGAAGGGATGGCGGCATGTTCGGCATCGATGCCTCTATCGGACAGGATGATGTAGTTTACTCCGTCGTTCACCGATTCTTCGGCTTTCTTGCATAATTGGTTCAGGGCATCCTGTAGACCGACTTTTCCTCTGCCGACCTCAAACAGCATCGGGAGTTTCACGGTGTTGAATCCTTTGTACCGGATGTTACACAGGATATCCAGTTGCGTATTGTTTAAAACCGGATGAGGCAGACGAACCATTTTGCAGTGGCTCTCGTTCGGTACCAGGATATTCATACCTACCGCACCGATGTATTCAGTGAGTGACATGACCAGCTCTTCGCGAATCGGGTCAATGGCCGGATTTGTTACTTGGGCGAATTGTTGACGGAAATAATTGAACAGCAGTTGCGGCTTATCAGACAAAACGGCCAGCGGGGTATCGTTACCCATGGAAGCCGTAGGTTCGGAACCGTTGTTGCACATCGGAGTAATGGTCCGTTCAATGTCCTCGCGGGTAAATCCGAATGTACGAAGCATCCGGTCGTGATTCTCTACCTTATTCTGTACTTTACGTCCACTACGCAAGGTATCAAGTTCAATACGGTTGGTAGACAGCCATTGACGATACGGTTTGGCTGTGGCCAACTGTTCCTTCAATTCGCCATCATAATAGATTTTTCCTTCCTGGGTATCGACTAACAGAATTTTACCTGGTTGCAGACGCCCTTTTTCTTTAATGTCTCCCGGTTCGAAGCTGATGACTCCCGCTTCACTGGCAACTACCATTATGTCGTTCTTGGTAATCAGGTAGCGGGCAGGACGCAGTCCGTTACGGTCGAGCATACCACCGGCATACCGTCCGTCACTGAACAACAGGGCTGCCGGCCCATCCCATGGTTCCATCAGAATGGAGTGGTACTCATAAAAGGCTTTCAGGTCTTCACTGATAGGATTCTTGTCGTTGAAGGATTCCGGTACCAGCATGGCCATGGCATGTGGCAGGCTCAGACCGGACATTACAAAAAATTCCAGTACATTATCAAGCGAAGCGCTGTCGCTCATATTGGGCTGGATAATTGGTCGGATATCCTTGATGTTCCCTAATGCAGGGGTGGAAAGTACACTTTCGCGGGCTTCCATCCAGGCACGGTTACCACGGATGGTATTGATTTCACCGTTGTGAGCCAGCAGACGAAACGGTTGTGCCAAGCTCCAAGTAGGGAAGGTATTTGTACTGAAACGCGAGTGTACTACAGCCAGTCCGCTGGTGAAATAAGGTTGTGTCAGGTCCGGAAAATATTCACGTACCTGCATGGAGGACAGCATACCTTTATATACAATGTTCTTGCTGGAAAGCGAAACAATGTAAAAATCTTTGTGCTGGATGCGTTTTTCTATCCGTTTGCGGATGATATATAGCGTACGTTCCAGGTTGGCTGTATCGCTGGCTCCGGTGATGAATACCTGCTTGATATCCGGTTCGGTGGCCAGAGCGTCTTTACCCAGAATAGAAGAGTTGACCGGTACATTACGCAGATGCATCAATGTCAATCCTTCACGTTCGACTTCTTCGATAAGGATGCTCAGGATGTGTTTCTGTTCTTCCTCGTCTTTGGGTAAGAAAATCAGTCCGGTTCCATATTTTCCCTTCTCGGGTACCGGAATACCTTGTAATAATATAAATTCATGCGGAATCTGTAACATGATACCCGCACCGTCCCCCGTCTTGTTATCGGCTCCTTCTGCACCACGATGTTTCATGTTTTCCAGTACCCGAAGTGCTTGGTCTACCAGTTCGTGTGACTTGTTTCCGTGGATGTCTACAATCATGCCGACACCGCAGGCATCATGTTCATTTTCCGGGCTATACAAGCCTTCGGATGAGGGAACGTGCTGTGTCGGATAAATAGATGTTGGATTGATAAAAAGATTCTCTTTCATTGTATTTGCTTACCTTTTGTGTGTTATATTGTTTTATTCCTATTGCCGGTTTTGCAAAAATATAGAAAATAGGTCAAAATGATTCTTTGGAGCGGTTTTTTATGATATTCTTTTTTGTTACATCTCTTTTGTTGTTACAACTCGTTCGGTTTTCTGTTTGTTTTCTTGTAAAATGAAATATTTTACCTGTGTTAAGTATTAATGTGAAACTAATGCGTCTTTTAAACGGTGAACCTGTCTATATTGAAGCCTGTTTATAATGAAAATGTCTATTGCTATAGGGATTATTAATGAAATTTGTAGGATTATGTACAGTTTCGAAAGATTATTGGATAAACAGCTGTAAGATTTCAAAGAACGAGAAGAAAATTGTTTCTATAAGGAAAAAATAGAGATTGTAGCGTGGAAAAGTCCGTCTTTCGACGTATGAATCGAGAGGCGGACTTTGGAGTAAATTGGATTTCTACTTTTCTAAAGAAAATCATAGAAATGACACAATAGAATTTTAAAAAGGGGGCGTTTAGGAGATTCAGAGCCGTTTCAATGCCAGTTTAATAACTTTTTCAACTGCAGCTTCGGGTTCTTCTTTCAAGATAGCGGAAACTACTTTTTGTGAAGGAACTTGTGCAAAGCCCAGCATAGTCAGTGCTGCGATAGCTTCTTCGTAAACTTCGCTATGGGCGTGAGTGGCAGGGGAAACCAGTATATCGGAAGCTTCAATACCGGTTGTTCCTATCTTGTCTTTCAAATCGACAATAATGCGTTGGGCGGTTTTCAGACCGATACCTTTGACGGTCTTCAACAGTTTGTCGTTGCCACTGCTGATAACGTTGCAAAGTTCGGATGGACTGAGGGCAGAAAGTATCATGCGGGCTGTGTTTCCTCCGATACCGGATACAGTGATAAGTAGCAGGAAGAGTTCCCGCTCCTGCTTAGTGGCAAATCCATATAGATTGTATGCATCTTCTCGGATAGATTCTACAATGTAGAGTTTGACTTCTTTCTTGCTTTGGATTGCTGAATACGTGTTCAGCGATACGTTGATTCCGTATCCTACTCCATGGCATTCTACTACTGCCATGGCTGGAGTCAATTCTGTCAGTTCACCTTTTATATATTCTATCATAGTTATTGGGTAGATGAAAAATGTAAGCAAAAATAATTAATCTTCTTCAACAAATGCTGTTTTTTGCTATTTTGTTGCATGATTCTTTTTTGGAATGAGTCTAATTATGTAACTTTGTCCGGTCAAGGAAATTCCTTGATGCTCAACTCAAACAATAACTTAAAACGTATGAAGAAAATTAGAGCTGCCGTAGTAGGATACGGAAATATCGGTAAATTTACATTGGAAGCGCTGGAAGCTGCTCCTGACTTTGAAGTGGCTGGTATCGTTCGCCGTAACGGTGATGCTGATAAGCCTGCTGAGTTGGCTGATTATCAGGTAGTAAAGGATATTAAAGAATTGAAGGATGTAGATGTAGCCATTTTGGCGACTCCAACCCGTAGCGTAGAGAAATATGCTAAAGAAATTCTGGCAATGGGTATCAATACAGTAGACAGCTTCGATATCCATACTCAGATTACATCTTTGCGTCGTTCGTTGGATGAAACAGCTAAAGAACATAAGGCTGTATCTATCATTTCGGCCGGTTGGGATCCGGGAAGTGATTCTGTAGTCCGTACTTTGTTGGAGGCTATTGCTCCGAAGGGTATTACATACACTAATTTTGGTCCAGGCCGTAGCATGGGACATTCTGTTGCAGTACGTGCCATTGCGGGTGTGAAGGATGCTTTATCTATGACTATTCCGGTAGGCACAGGTATTCATCGCCGTATGGTATATGTAGAACTGGAAGAAGGAGCTGATTTCAAGACGGTAGAGGCTGCCATTAAGTCTGATGCTTATTTTGTAAATGATGAAACTCACGTTATTCAGGTTCCTTGTGTAGACGATTTGAATGATGTTGGTCATGGTGTAAATCTGGTACGTAAAGGTGTTTCTGGAAAAACTCACAATCAGTTGTTTGAATTTGATATGAAAATCAATAATCCGGCATTGACGGCACAGGTATTGGTATGTGTAGCTCGTGCTTCTATGAAACAGCAACCGGGATGTTATACCATGATTGAAATTCCAGTTATCGATTTATTGGCTGGTGACCGGGAAGAGCTGATTGCCCATCTGGTTTAATGGGGATTTATCGGTATCCGTATTGGTAAAATATATAGTAAGGTCTGTAGAAAAATGCTTAAGTCATTTTCTATAGACCTTATTTTATTTATGTGAATTAAAGTATTAATGAATATGAAATGATAAATATATATGTTAATAATATGCTTTCGTTATTAAGCATTACTAATTAAATGCCTATCTTGCATTGATAACTTTTTATAAGTTTACTATAGTTATTTAATTTATTTATAAACAAGACCATTATTAATCTTAATTGAGAGGCTATGATGAACTACAGACTGAAGAGTTTATTCTTTTTCTCATTGGCATTTCCGATGATGCTCGGTGCTCAGGTGCGTGTAGAACAGTTGTTGGAAAAGGGATGGAAGTTTACTCGTGAGGATCAGGCTACATTCAGTAATGAACAGCTCAATGACACTAAATGGCAGTCTGTGACTGTACCTCACGACTGGGCTATTTACGGACCGTTCAGTATCAACAATGACAAACAGCTTACGGCTATCACTCAAGACGGTCAAAAAGAAGATATGGAGCATGCCGGCCGTACAGGAGGTTTACCTTTTGTAGGAGTCGGCTGGTATCGGTTGAACTTTACAGTACCTAATTATGCGAAAGGTAAACAGTGTGTATTGCTTTTCGACGGTGCGATGAGCCATGCACGTGTATATATCAATGGCAAGGAGGCCTGTTACTGGCCGAATGGATATAATGCCTTTGCGGTAGATGCTACTCCTTTCCTGCATGCTGAAGGAACCAATACATTGGCGGTTCGTCTGGAAAATGAGACAGAATCTTCCCGTTGGTATCCTGGAGCCGGACTTTATCGGAATATCCGTTTGATTGTAACGGAAGATGCCCATGTCCCTGTTTGGGGTACTCAATTGACAACTCCGGTAGTGAACAAAGAGTATGCTCAGGCTGTATTGAAGACTTCGTTGGATGTGCCTGCTGGAAAATCGATAGCCGATTATCGCATTGTGACTGATATCAAAGATCCGTCAGGGAAGGTAGTGGCTACTCAGACTCAGCAGGGAGTATTCCATGAAGGAGTCGGAAACAGGTTCGAGCAGCAGTTTGATATCAACCAGCCACAATTATGGTCGGTCGATACACCTTCTTTATATACAGCCGTATCGAAAATCTATGAAGGGGAAACTCTGAAAGATGAATATGAAACCCGTTTTGGCATCCGTTCCATCGAAGTGATTCCGGGAAAAGGTTTCTTCCTGAACGGAGAACGTGTTCAGTTCAAAGGTGTATGTAATCATCACGACTTGGGTCCGTTGGGAGCGGCTACCAATGAAGCTGCCTTGCGCCGTCAGATCCGTATTCTGAAGGATATGGGTTGTAATGCCATCCGTACCTCACACAACATGCCGTCTACGGAACTGGTGAACCTGTGTGACGAAATGGGTATGATGGTTATGGCTGAATCGTTCGATGAATGGAAGACGGCCAAAGTAGAAAACGGTTACCATAAGAATTTCGATGAGTGGGTGGAAAAGGACCTGGTGAATCTGTTACATCATTTCCGTAATAACCCGAGTGTGGTAATGTGGTGTATTGGTAATGAAGTTCCTGACCAGTGGAGTGGTAAACAAGGTCCGAAGCTGACCCGTATGTTGCAGGATATCTGTCATCGTGAGGACCCGACCCGTCCTGTCACTCAAGGTATGGATGCTCCGGATGCAGTAGTCAACAACAACATGGCTGCTGTGATGGATGTACCGGGATTCAATTACCGTCCGCATAAATATATAGAGAATTATACGAAACTTCCGCAGGAAATCATTTTGGGAAGTGAAACCGCTTCTACTATCAGTTCACGTGGAGTTTATAAATTCCCGGTAGAACGTCGTTCCATGCAGAAATACGATGACCATCAGGCTTCATCATACGATGTTGAACATTGTGGCTGGTCCAATCTGCCGGAAGATGATTTCATTCAGCATGAAGATTTGCCGTATTGTATCGGCGAGTTTGTATGGACTGGATTCGATTATCTGGGTGAACCGACACCATATTATTCCGATTGGCCTAGTCATTCTTCTTTGTTTGGTATCATCGATTTGGCCGGCCTGCCGAAAGACCGTTACTATTTGTATCGCAGTCACTGGAATAAGGAAGCCGAGACCTTGCATATTCTTCCGCATTGGACCTGGGAAGGACGTGAAGGTGAAGTGACACCGATTTTCGTCTATACCAACTATCCTTCTGCCGAACTGTTCATTAATGGAAAGAGTCAGGGCAAACGTACGAAGGATTTGTCTGTGACAGTAGAAAACAGCGGTGACTCGTTGTCATTGGCTACTTTCAAACGCCAGAAACGTTACCGCCTGATGTGGATGGATACCAAGTATGAACCAGGAACTGTAAAAGTAGTAGCTTACGACAAAGATGGTAAGGCCGTAGCTGAAAAGGAAATTCATACAGCTGGTAAACCTCATCATATTGAGCTGATACCGGACCGCACCCAACTGAAGGCCGACGGTAAGGACTTGTCGTTTGTAACAGTGCGTGTGGTTGATAAGGATGGTAATCTCTGTCCGATGGCCGATAACCAGATTTCATTCAAAGTGAAAGGTAAAGGAATTTACCGTGCGGGTGCCAATGGTAATCCGGCATCGTTGGAATCTTTCCAGGAACCGAAGATGAAAGTATTCTATGGGATGATGACTGCCATTGTGCAGACCAGTGAAGAACCAGGTTCCATTACGCTGGAAGCTACCGCAAAAGGTTTACAGAAGGCTACTTTAGAACTGACTTCCGAAAAATAATCTGTAACAACAGCATTTCTACGGGCCGGATGGGCGTTTCCATCTGGCCCGTACTGTTTCAGGAAGGTATATATTCATAAATTGAGTACCTTTTCCTGATTAAATAGAAGTATTTTTCAAGGGTAGCAATTTTTTTTGTTTCTTTGCGTATAAAAAATAAAAGACTATGATAGGAAGTATTGTCTGGGATGTCGATCCCGTTTTATTTCATTTGGGTCCCCGTGAAATCCGCTGGTACGGTTTGATGTGGGGTATTGGTTTCATTTTGGCCTATAATATGGTAGCCAATTTGTTCAAGAAAGAAGGACATCCCGATAAATGGGTGGATAAATTGTTTGTGTATTGTATTGTCAGCAGTGTAATAGGTGCCCGTTTGGGACATTGCCTTTTTTATGAATGGGGGTATTATGGCAGTCATCCGGTAGAGATTCTGAAGATATGGAATGGTGGTCTTGCCAGCCATGGTGGTGTGTTTGCCCTCATTCTGGCATTGATTGTTTATTCATATAAAGTAACCCGTAAAAGTGTCTGGTGGCTGTTCGACCGGATGATACCGGCCGTAGCTGTGGTCTGTATGTGTATTCGTTTCGGTAATCTGATGAATTCGGAAATCTTCGGTTATCCTACCACATTACCTTGGGGATTCGAGTTTGTCCGTTCACGGGAGTGGCAGCAATTATATAATGCTAACGGTGAGTCTTTACCTTGCCATCCTACCCAGATTTATGAAATGTTGTACTGTCTGGTAGCCGGTGTCACTTCGTGGGTGATGTACCGGTTCTATGGATTACAGAAGCATGTTGGTTTGATAACCGGTGTGTCATTGATTATTTTCTTCGGTGCCCGTTTCGGATTAGAGTTTATGAAGAATCCACAGGTAGCTCAGGAAGTAGGTATGACATTGAACATCGGGCAGTGGCTCAGTTTTCCGTTAATCCTGTTAGGAATTTATTTGATTTTTACCAGTGGAAAGCGGAAAGAAGTATTAGGAAACAAGTGAGGAATCGAGGCCGTTTCCTTGATTTTTGCTGAGGAAAGCCGGAGGTCGGAATGATTTTTCTGATATGAATCCGGTAGAAATACAGATGTGGAACAGTGGTTCTCTGTCTGAGATGAATTCGTCGGGAAAGCCCTTTACTTTCCCGACGATTTTTTTATATCCTTTTGAGCGTTTTCAGCCATTCAAATGAGAGTAAAACTACAGTTCTGATATCTACTTTCTTTTTGAGGAAATTTATAAATGGAAAATCTTTATAAAGTAGATATTTTGCAGTTTGTTGTATAGATAAATTGTAGATTATCAGATAGATGGTTTATATAATGTAGTAGACTAAAGTATATGTCTTATACCTGAAGATTATGGTAAATAACTGTCTGTTGTCCTGCTTTCATCTACTTCCGGTCTCCTTGGTATCAAAAGTGATAGGTCAAGTAACATTTATGCAAGAGGCTGATGGAATAAGTCTCTATTTTTGCTTCACGAGAAATTCAAAAACCAACTATTAATGATTTAAATTAATGCTATGAATGCAAGATTGAATCAACAGGAAAAGCGTATAAGTGCTGTTGTCTTCCTTTTGGCATGTGCATGTATGGGAGCTTTTGCACAACAACAAGATTCTACACAGGTAGCCAATCCTTCTAAAGAAGAGGGAAACCGTAATGTCATGTTGAATGCAGCCAGTGCCAATGGTCCTCGTGAAATCCAGATTGGACTACCTTCAGCCGATGTGAATGTACTTGAGAACGGTATTCCTGTTACGTATGCTACCAATCCTCATAGTGTAAATTCATTGTGGCGTGCTGATGCAAGCTTGAGCCATGTAGGATTGTTGAAGATTTCTGAAACGGCCATTACTACCGGTAACATCGGTTATGCGGTAAATTCTTTTACACAATTGGGAGAAAAAGGTTTTAACGGTACACTTAATTATAAGAGTAATCATTTTGGAATGCAGGAATTCTCATTGAATCTGAATGGAAGTATGGGAAAAGACTGGTTTTATAGCGGAAGCATTTATCAGGACTTTGACCCGGGTACTTTCAAGATTAAATCTACTCCTTTCCAAGACCGTACTCAGATTTATAAATTTGCCTTGACTAAGCGATATAATCAGAATCGGGGTGAACTTACTGCCATGTATCACTACAGTAACAGCCATCCGGTGTATATGTATGCTACTCAGTCTGCTCCGTTTGTATACGTAGGAGATGGTAGTGTAAGGGAGTTCGGCGATTTTTCACTTGGTACTACTTCTTATTTGCCGGTAGACAATGAAATGATTTATCGGGATATGCGTACAGGTGAATTGAAAAAGACCAGTCTGTATGATGCTGTTCAGAATAAAGGCAGTGAATTTACTTTGATGAATAATTATACATGGGATAATGGCTTGAATTGGAAGGCTATAATGAAGTACGACCATTCTACCGGTTCTTGTGTTTACCAGACTCCGATGTCGCTCGATAAGAATGAGGCCGGTATCAATTATATGTATGAAGATGCTGACGGTGGCATGAAGCCATATACAGGAGAATATGTGCAGAGCCGTATGTCTTGTCTGAACAGGGGATTTATTGATTCGTTCATGTTTACAACAGAATTGTCACGTTCTGTAGGGAACAGCACTTGGAGATTAGGGGTGAATGAATGGTATTATGATATTGATTACAGTTCGGCTACCACCATGTATGACCAGTCGGTCCCGACAGACGGTGGTTACCCTGTTCGCTTGTATAATGCAGATTATCAGACTTACGCAGACCGTACATACGGAGAAAACGGCTATTATTACGATTTTAACAAGAATGCCTCGGAATATTATAAAGGACATGAAAACAAGTTGGCAGTTTACTTTACTCATGACTGGAATATTACTGATAAGTTCAATCTTTATTATGGGGCACGTTTGGAATATCAGGCATTGCGAGGTGATAATGCGGCAGTCTTGAATGCTGACGGTAATTACGTAGGACGTTTTTCCAACTACTATTTGGGCGCTACTGCTCCTGACGGTACCCAGATTGCTCCGACTCCTTTCAGTTATGACTGGCTGAATTATGCGTTGACCGCGTCGGCTACTTATAAACTGAACAAGGAGTTCGGATTTACCGGAGACTTTACTTACATTACCCAGCATCCGAAACTGGAAAATTTTGCACCGGCAACTTTACCGAATACAGACAAGATTTCTGTACCTCTGGGACGTGCAGGTATCTATTTTAATAACAGCTGGTTGAGTTTGACTTCTCTTTTCTCTTATATTTCGAAGACAAACAATAACTCTACGTTGAATCTGCAGCATAAGACGGCTGCCGGACAAACTGAGATTATGGCTGCTCCGCTGACATACGATATACAGACTTTGGGATGGACCACTGACGTGGTAGCACATCCGTTTAAAGGTTTTGATTTACACTTCCTCTTCACTTATCAGAAACCGACTTACAAGAAGTATGAGACTTCTGTAGAATTCTCTGATGGCTATGTAGGCAAAATCAATGCTACAGGTAATATCGTAGCGGAAATCCCGCAGGTGATTGTAGAAATCGATCCGAGTTATATGATTACCAAGGATTTGAAAATCTGGACAAGTTTCCGTTATTTCAGCAAGACATATGCTAATATCAATGATGCCTATTATTTCAACGGACGCTGGGAAACCTTCGGAGGTCTGAATTGGCAGGTAAACAAACAACTTTCATTGGGCTGTACTGTAGTGAACTTCTTGAACCAGACAGGTGCAAAGGGTAGTATTGCAGGTGCAGAACTGGTAACCAAAGATGAAGCAAGTAAGTATGCCGGAACCGTGATGGCCGGTAGCTATATACGTCCGTTCACAGTAGAATTTAGCGCTAGTTTGAAGTTTTAAGTAATCGGGTATTTCAGGATTAAGGTAAAAGATTGTTTTTAATATACGGATAGGCGACAAATACTTGTCGCCGTCCGGATATGGATACTTAAAAAACAGTATATTTAAATGTCTAAAATATGATAACCATGAAAAAGAATTTCGTTAACCTTACATTGGCTTTGGCTGCAGTTTCAGGGTTTACCGCTTGTCAGCCACAGAAGAGTGCCATTAGTTTAGAGCATCAGGGTGATACCCTTACCATTGTACACATAACTAAACCTACCAAATATCTGATTCTGCCGATTCAGGAATCAAGTACTGAAGGAAAAGTGAAACTGGACACCGGCAGTCCTGCAGACATGGCGATGGATGTTCGTCTGGCTGTAGACAGTATTGAATATTATGTGCCGTTCGAGTTGCCTCAGGGAGCCAAGGAGGCTACTGTTACGATCGGAAAAGTAGGAGCTAAAGCCATTTGTTGGGATCATATTCAGTTGGCCGATACATTCGATACAAAAAATACTGATTATTATCGTCCTGTTTATCATCATACACCTTCTTACGGATGGATGAATGATGCTAATGGTTTGGTATATAAGGATGGAGAATATCATTTGTATTTCCAATATAATCCTTATGGTTCCCGTTGGGGAAATATGCATTGGGGACATTCAGTCAGCAAGGATCTGGTTCATTGGGAACACCTGAAGCCGGCTATTGCCCGAGATACACTGGGACATATCTTCTCTGGAAGTACTGTAATAGACCATAACAACAGTGCCGGTTATGGAAAAGATGCTATGATAGCTTTCTATACATCGGCTAGCGATGAACACGGACAGATTCAGTGTATGGCTTATAGTACTGATAACGGACGTACTTATACAAAATATGAAAAGAATCCTATTCTGACTCCGTTTGACGGATTGAAGGATTTCCGGGATCCGAAAGTGTTCTGGTATGAACCGGCACAGAAGTGGTATATGATTGTTTCTGCCGACAAGAACATGCGTTTCTATTCGTCTACCAACCTGAAGGATTGGGAATATCTGAGTCAGTTCGGTCAGGGTTACGGTGTACAGCCTAATCAGTTCGAATGTCCGGATTTCATCCAATTGCCGGTAGACGGTGACCCGAACAACAAGAAATGGGTGATGATTGTGAATATCAACCCGGGTTGTCCGTTCGGTGGAAGTGCTACAGAGTATTTTGTAGGTGATTTCGATGGTAAGGAATTCAAATGTGATACTAAACCTGAAGTTACCAAATGGCTTGATTTCGGTAAAGATCATTATGCTACAGTTTGCTTCTCTAATACCGGTGACCGTACTATCGCTGTACCTTGGATGAGTAATTGGCAGTATGCAAACGTTACTCCTATCCGTCAGTATCGTGGTGCGAACGCTCTGCCTCGCGAATTGTCTCTGTACACCAAAGACGGACAAATCTACATGGCTGCCAACGCTGTGAAAGAAACACAGGCTTTGCGTAAGGAGAGTCGGTCTGTAGACAATATGGATGTGAAAGATGAAGTCGTTATCGATGAGATTGTTCCGAACAATGAGGGTGCATACGAATTGGAAATGGATATCGTACCGGGTAATTCACAGCTGGCAGGTCTGGAACTTTATAATGCCAAAGGTGAGAAATCCAAGATTTATCTGGATCTGAAGAACAAGAGATTGGTTATGGATCGTACCGAAAGCGGTCTGACAGCTTTCGGTGAAAAATCAGAACCTCATGCCATTGAGAATCATGACGGAAGAAAAGTTAATTCCATCAATTATCAGAATGATTTTGCATTGGGTACATGGGCTCCGCTTTCGCTTTGCGAAGGTAAGACCTATCATCTGGATATCTTTGTAGACAAGTGTTCGGTTGAAATCTTTGTAGACGGTGGCCGTATTGCCATGACCAATCTGATTTTCCCTACTCAGCCATATAACAGTCTTCGTTTCTATACAGAAGGTGGCACAGCCAAGGTTGAGAACATGAAAATCTATAAATTAGGGTTATAATTGATTTAGTCACTTTTACAGGTATGGGCTTCGCAGGACGGAAGTCGCTCTGTGAGGCCCATATCTAATTTATTATCTTTTTATCCAAGATTATTTATGAGTAAAACAACTTCCTTTTATGCGAAGCTGATTCCTGTGATGCTCTGCTTTTTTGCCATGGGATTTGTTGATCTGGTGGGAATTGCTTCGAACTATGTGAAAGCGGATCTGAACCTGAGTGATTCACAGGCAAATATTTTTCCGTCACTGGTATTTTTCTGGTT